>JAURKN010000218.1 GCA_030831725.1 Ferruginibacter sp. | reverse complement strand
TCAGAGGCCATTTTTTTACAATAGGAAGATTATAATGTACTGAGGTCTGGAAGCTCTGATCATGAGTCTTTATATTATTAAAAAAGTTAGCATCACATTCTACAAACCGTGCCATAAAAAAATCCCGTAAAACGGGATTACCATGTGGACCTACCTGTCCCGATGGAAATCGGGAGAACCAGCCCCGATAGTTATCGGGGCTCTGATTATGAGTCTTTATATTATTTAAAAAGTTAGCATCATATTCTACAAACCATTGCCATAAAAAAATCCCGTAAAACGGGATTGTCATGTGGACCCACCTGGGCTCGAACCAGGGACCCTCTGATTATGAGTCAGATGCTCTAACCGGCTGAGCTATAGGTCCTTTCCTTTTCAGGAATTGTGCTGCGAAATTAAGATGTTCTGAACAAAATCTCAAACTAAGTTGTTAAATATCAAATCCTTTTTATAAATGACAGCTCGTTTCCTTAGTTTCATCCTTGCCCTTGCTCTGTTTTCCTATGCATCCGCACAAACCAATGGTCGCTTAAGCGGCTCCATCATCAATAGAATCACACAAAAACAAATGTCCGGTCTGACCGTCTCCGTCAATCCGGGCGGCTTTTCCCAAATATCCGATTCCTTAGGAAATTTCAGATTCACCTCACTAGGTCCAGGTACATATAATCTACTTATCACCGGTGTGGATATAGAATCCAAATTCCTTTCCAACCTCGTCATTACCAGCGGAAACGAAACCAACCTGCTGATCGAAGTGAATACCGCCGTTGGTCAGCTTAGCACCGTTACCGTGAGCAGCAAGAAAAATACAGCACGTGCCACCAGTCTCGAAAGTCCACTCAGCGTTCAGCGTTTGACCACCGAAGAAATAAAAGCCAATCCAGGCGGAAACTTCGACATCAGCAAAGTGATCCAATCCCTACCCGGTGTCGGTGGTGGCGCAGCAGGCGGAAGCTTCCGAAACGATATCATCATCCGTGGCGGAGCACCCAGCGAAAACGTGTTCTATCTCGACGGCATCGAAGTGCCCATCATCAATCACTTCAGCACACAAGGCAGCGGTGGCGGACCTCAAGGCATCCTGAATGTCAGCTTCATCGAAGACGTAAAATTGAGTACTTCCGCTTTCGACGCACGTTACGACAATGCCCTGAGCAGCGTTTTCCAGTTCAAACAGAAAAACGGAAATCCTACAAAACTACAAGGCAATTTCCGTCTTAGCGGTACCGAAGTGGCCGCTACTTTCGATGGCCCTCTCAGCCCAAAAACCACTTTCCTAGCTTCAGCGCGCAGAAGCTACCTGCAACTCCTTTTTCAGGCGCTCGATCTGCCCATAAGGCCGAATTACTGGGACTTCCAAGCCAAAACATTCACGCGAATCAATAAAAATACCACCCTCACCTTCCTCGGCATTGGCGCAATCGACGATTTCAGCTTTGCGGCACCAAAATCAGCTACACCCGAAAAAAAATACATCATCAACAGCAACCCCATGATCAATCAATGGAGCTACACCTTTGGCGCTTCATTGAAACGTATCACCAATCGTGGCTTCTGGAATCTTAGTCTGAGCCGCAACTCGCTCAATAACCAGGCAGACAAATACCTGAACAACGACAAACCCAATGAAACTGACCTTACATTCCGCATCAGAAGTGTTGAAACAGAAAACAAAATCAGATGGGACGCCACCACCAATTTCGACCAACTGACCTTGAGCTACGGTGTCATGACGCAATACATTGAATTCAACAACGACCTGTTTCAAATCCTGCGTGCTGCGGGCATCGACAGTGCAGGAAATCAGAATCCATCTATCACCATAACCAATAAAACCGATTTGAATTTTCTCCGTTATGGCGCGTTCATCCAAGCCGGTAGCAGACTGTTGAACAACAGATTGTCTGTAAGTGCTGGAATACGGAATGATGGAAATTCACTCAAGAACAGCGAATCAAATCCATTCAAACAATGGAGTCCGAGAATCAGCACCGGTTTTGCCATCAGCTCCAAAATCAACTGGAATGCCAGTGTAGGCCTATATCATCGCTTACCAAGCTATACCCAACTTGCATTTTCCAATCCCGCAAATGGCAACCTCAATCCTGGGAAATACATACAAAGCACCCATTATGTAACTGGTTTTGAATACCTGCCTAAAAGCACAACCCGTTTCACCCTGGAAGGATTTTACAAATCTTACCGCAACTATCCCATAAGCATAAACGACGGAATCAGTTTGGCCAACAAAGGCACAGAATTCGGAGCCATCGGAAACGAACCCATCGAGCAGTCCGGAACAGGTCGTGCATATGGAATGGAATTCTTTGCCCAGCAAAAACTGACGAAAAAACTTTTCGGCGTATTCAGTTATACGCTGTACTGGAGCGAATTCACAGGCAAAAATAAAAAGCTGGCTCCTGCCAGCTGGGATAACAGACATCTCATCAGTCTGACAGCCGGATATAAACTCGGTAGAAACTGGGAATTGGGTGTCAAATTCAGATACCAAGGCGAAGCACCTTTCACGCCATATGATGAAGTGGCGAGCAGAAGCAACTATCTGACACTCGGTACAGGTATTTTCAATTATACCCGACTAAACACAGGAAGATTACCTGCATTCCATTCGGGAGATTTGCGCGTCGATAAAAAATGGAATTTTAGAAAAATAACATTCGACCTGTTTTTGGATGTACAAAATTTTTACGGTTCAAAATCTACTGGCGTGGATGCATATACATTCAAAAGAACAGCCGACAACAGCGCCTTTGAAACCACAGACAATCAACCCTTACAACCCAACGGAAGCAATGCGACACCTGTATTCCTGAAAAACATAGACGGAAACGTATTGCCAACAATCGGCTTCATTGTTGAGTTTTAGAATGATATCCATCAGAAAGCATCTGTATTTTTTCCTTTAACATTCGTTTAACCCCCGAATCAACCTAAATTTGTGACTTAAGTTAAAGCAATGAAAAAAATCATAACTCTATTGGTGCTTTCGATGACCCTGAAAGCCGGTTTCGCACAGAACGGCATCTTTTCAAAAGACACAGAAGGCAGATCCGCAGACCATTTCATGTTACAAGTGAGCAACGACATGTGGCTGAATACGCCTGACAGTATAAATGACAGAATAAAAGCCACCTCCAGGGGATTCAATTTTCAGGTGATGCTGGACAAACCCTTCAAATCCAACCCAAAACTCAGCGTCGCATTCGGTATTGGAATCAGTACCAGTGGTGCTTTTTTTGAAAACACCCGTTTAGCCATCGATGGAACATCCCCGAAATTACTGTTCGAAAGACTTGATACTGTAAACCGATTCAAGAAATACAAACTCGCCACCACTTTCGCGGAAATTCCTTTGGAGTTGAGGTATTTCTCCAAACCAAAAGATCCGAACAAATCGGTAAAAATAGCTATTGGAGCTAAAGTAGGACTACTCGTAAATGCGCACACCAAAGGAAAAATTCAGCAAAACAGAAATGGAAATGTCTTGAATGACAACACCGTCAAAATAAACGACAAAAGCTATTTCAATACCACCAGAATCTCTGCGACAGCAAGGGTCGGATATGGAAACTTCACAATTTTCTCTTCCTATTCCCTCAATTCCCTGTTCAAAAACAGCGTGGCCGCAGAAATAAAACCTCTGCAAATCGGGATTTGTTTCAGCGGACTTTAATTTGTAAATTATTTTCATCATATGATCCCGGACTAGTTGTTCGGGATTTTTGTTTAGACCCTTGTATGATTTACATTTGCACCACATTCCCAATCATTTTATGAGCGATTCTATCAAACATGAGTGTGGCTTGGCTTTCATCAGATTATTGAAGCCATTCTCGCACTATCAGCAGAAATACAAAGACATATTGTATGGATTGAACAAGCTGTATCTGTTGATGGAAAAACAGCATAATCGCGGTCAGGATGGTGCAGGAATCGCGACCGTCAAACTGAATACAGAACCCGGTTATCCTTTCTTTTATAGAATCAGAAGCAATGCCCAACAGCCTATTGCAGATTTGTTCGAAAGAATCGGAAAAGAACTGAAAGAAGTGGAATCCCATATTCCGGATATCACAAATCATCCCGGATTGATGAAAGGCAATCTGCCATTCATGGGTGAGATATTGTTGGGACACCTTCGTTATGGTACACAAGGGAAAAACAACATCGAATTTTGTCATCCTTTCATCAAAATGAATCCGGTTCCTGCTAAAAACCTCGCTTTGGCAGGTAACTTCAACCTGGTGAATACGGAAGAGATTTTTCAAAATATCGGTATGCAACCGGACGCGTTTCAGAAACAAAGCGATCTGGCGGCGATGATTGAAGTACTGCATTCTTTTTTATGTCAGGAAGATGACCTAAACCCAGGAAAGACCGATATTCTCTCTGTTTTGAAAAAAGCCGTTCCCTTATTCGATGGCGGATTTCATTTTTCAGGCGTAACCGGAAGCGGTGATTCTTTCGTGGTGAGAGATGCACATGGAATCAGGCCTTCCTATTATTATATCAGCAACGACATCATTGTTGCGGCAAGTGAACGTGCGGCTATTCGAACCGCTTTCAACCTGGAGGAAAATGAAGTGAAGGAACTGATGCCGGGTACCGCTTTGATTGTGAATGCGGATGGCAAACACAGCATAGAAGAGATTGTTCCCGCCAAAGAAAGAAAAGCTTGCAGCTTCGAAAGAATTTATTTCAGCAGAGGCAGTGATGAAAAAATATACAGAGAAAGAATTTCACTCGGGTATCATTTGAGTCATGTAGTTCTGAATACCATCGATTATGACCTCAGAAACACGATATTTTCATTTATTCCCAATACAGCAGAAACCGCATTTTACGGGCTGATCAAAGGGGCCGAAGATTATCTCAATAAAATCAAAATTGAGCGAATCATGAGCTGGAACAAGTCATACGACGAGGAAAAGCTAACGGAAATGATTAACCGAAAAATACGGATTGAAAAAATCGCCATCAAAGATGTAAAGCTTCGCACTTTCATTACCGAAGACAATAGCCGTAATGAAATGGTTCAGCACGTTTACGACATCACATATGGCACAGTGAAAAAAGAAACCGATACGCTGGTGGTGATTGATGACAGCATCGTAAGAGGAACCACACTCAAAGAAAGCATCATAAGAATGCTTGGAAGATTAAAGCCCAAAAGAATCATAATCGTCTCTTCCGCTCCACAAATCCGATATCCCGACTGCTATGGAATAGACATGAGCAAACTTGGTGATTTTGTGGCGTTTAAAGCGGCCATCGCGCTAATCAAAGAAAACGGAATGGATTCGATTCTCGAAGAGTTGAAAGAAAAATGCAGAGAAATGCAAGAAAAGAATGATTGGCAAAAAGAAAACCTCGTCAGAAAAATATACGCACCCTTCACCACAGAACAGATCTCTTCCAAAATCGCACAACTCATCACACCAGAAGGATTTAATATTCCGGTTGATGTGATTTATCAGTCGATTGAATCATTGCATGAAGCTTGTCCGAACAACAAAGGAGACTGGTATTTCACGGGTAATTATCCAACACCTGGCGGAAACAGGGTATGTAACAAGGCCCTCATGAATTATCTGGAAGGTAAAAACATAAGAGGATATTGATTTTCGGAAAATGACGAAAAAAATATACATCATTCGCCACGCGAAAAGCCGATATGCTCTTTCAGGAGAATCTGATTTTATAAGACCCTTGAATATTACTGGTTTTGAGGAGGTGCAAAAAATGGCTTCGCGTCTTCATCACATCAATGATACTATAGACACCATCTTATGCAGTTCCGCATTGAGGACCAGAGAAACCGCTTCAGGGTTTTGCGTTTCATGGAAATTTGATCAAAATAAAATCATCTATTTAGACGAACTCTATCATGCCTCATCAGAAACAATTTTCAACACCATCAGTCAGTTGGATGATAAACTTAGAACAGCTGTAATCATAGCGCATAACCCGGGCATTACCGACTTCATGAACCAGATGAATGAATCATTTTATGTAGACGATGTTCCCACTTGTGGGGTTGCCGGAATCGAAGCGGCATGTGATGAATGGAAGGACTTTAGGGAATCAGAAAAAAAGCTGATTTTTTTCGGATATCCCAGTCAAAAAGGCAATCTTTAAAATAAGTCATCCTTTTTCCTCTTCAGCATCCTGAAAAACCGATTCTTCCGTTTTGGAATTATTAGTAATATACACGCCGGCAAATATGCAAACGGCAGCTACCGCTTTGAACCAATCCAAATTTTCTCCTAAAAAAAACATGGAAATCATCGTAGCAAAGACTGGCTGAAAATAAATATATGCCCCTGATACAGATGCACCTAGATGCTTGATGCCGTAGATATTGAACAGATACGCAAGAAACGTGCCACCAACAACCACAGTAGTCAATAAAGCAAATGCCTTAACATTATACTGCTGCCACGGAATGACAGCAAATTCAGTCCAGCAGAAAGGCAGTGCGATAACAGTACCCAATGTAAAACAAACCCTCAATACAGTCAACGGATCATATCTTTTCATTAATGGTTTTACGAGAATAAAATAATAGGAATAACAAATGGCATTGACGATGATCAGAAAATCACCAAGTAAAACATTCATTCCATTTGAATCTACCTTGTTGGCTAAAATAAGTACTGAAGCGCCTCCTACTCCCAAACTCAATCCGACAATCTTGTTCCAAGACAAGCGTTCTTTCAAAATCCATGCAGCAATTACTGTTATGATGATGGGCGTAGTCAGCATCAAAAGAGATGCATGAATCGTATGAGTTAATGACAAGCCCTTGATAAAAAATAACTGATTGATGGTAACCCCTAGAATGGAGCACCAGAAAAATCTGGAATAATGCCATTTTTTGATGGGCTGTTTATTGGGCTTTAATAAATACAAAACCCAAAGCAAAGCAGTAGCTCCAAACATTCTAGCCATATTCAATCCAAATGGCAACACAAAACCACCATCGATTAGGTATTTGATGGCAGAAAAATTGATGGCGAAGAAAACATTCGTGCCTAATAAAGCCAGATGAGGGAGAATTTTCTTGTTCAAATTGAGTTGTTGTTTGTAAAAAATAAAACTAAAACTAATGAAAGTCGACGAATATTAACACAATGCAGCATCTAGCAATCAGATAAATAAAAAAACCATCCCTGGAAAGGGACGGTTTATACTTACTAACCCAAAAAAACGAAGAGGTGTTTTCCTTGTAACAACAGAAATTCTCAGTGAGAGAAAATCTTTTTGGACTATAATTCTGTCCATTAAAATTTCAATAATCAGTTTCTTGTAAACATCTTTCTATGTATAGCTAGCTATCTTAGATTTTAATCGTTTTATCGACATTTCTAAAAAGCTGAACCCCAAAATCAAATGATTTCGATGAGTCAGATGATACGTTCAAACATCATTTGCGGTCGACTATCAGAGGCCATGATATTCCATCATGACCACTGAAGTGTAACCTGCTTCACAGGGAAATATGTTTTTAGGAAATGAGGTGAACCATGTAAGTGCAAAATAATTAGAGCAATGCTTTTAAAAGCTTATGCACTTTGCATCTCTTTGATTTTTTCACGAATTTTTCCTTCAATTTCAGTTGCAAGCTCAGGATTATCAATCAGAATTTGCTTGACAGAATCCCTGCCCTGTCCTAATTTATCGCCGTTATAGCTAAACCAGGATCCGCTTTTTTGAACGATGCTCAGTTCAACACCCATGTCGATGATTTCACCCACTTTGGAAATCCCTTCGCCGTAGATGATGTCAAATTCAGCCTGGCGGAATGGAGGAGCCACTTTGTTTTTAACCACTTTTACTTTGATGTGATTTCCCACAACTTCGTCGCCATCTTTGATTTGCGTCATTCTCCGAATGTCCAGACGAACGGAAGCATAAAACTTCAATGCATTACCACCGGTCGTGGTTTCAGGATTACCAAACATCACACCGATTTTTTCTCTGAGCTGATTGATGAAAATGCAACAGCTGTTTGTTTTAGCTATCGTTGCTGTCAGCTTACGTAGCGCCTGACTCATCAAACGGGCATGAAGACCCATTTTACTATCCCCCATCTCTCCTTCCAGTTCACTCTTTGGCACCAAGGCCGCAACTGAATCCACAACTACAACATCCAATGCGCCGGAAAGAATCAAACGATCTGCGATTTCCAATGCCTGCTCGCCATAATCTGGTTGTGAAATCAATAGACTGTCTATGTCAACACCCAGTTTTTGAGCATAGCTGCTGTCGAACGCGTGCTCCGCATCTATAATAGCGCATATGCCACCTTTCTTCTGTGCTTCAGCTATGATATGTGTGGCCAATGTTGTTTTACCCGAAGATTCCGGACCGTAAATTTCTACAATCCGACCTTTTGGCAACCCACCTATACCCAATGCCACATCCAATCCGATTGATCCTGTCGAAATAACACCCTGTTCAACATGGGCTTTTTCGTTCATCATCATGACAGAACCTTTTCCATAGTCCTTGTCAATCTTTTCCATTGTCAGCTTAAGTGCCTTGAGTTTTTCTGTGTTGCTCATTTTTTTTTGTTTTTTAGTTGATGTATCTGTTTTGCCTTGTAAATCTAGTTTCGAATTCAAAGGTAGGGGAATAATTTTACACACACTAATTTTTTTAGCATTTTTTGCTAAGTTTTTTATGCGCTAAAAAAGGTTGAAAAAACATGAAAAATTTGATAATTTTCTGAAAAATGAGAAAACAAGTCATTTCTATATTATCTAAACCAGCCATTAATCCCCTTTCCCTGTGATTGAGAATAATAATTTTCTTTTTCTTTACGGATCTGCGGGAATGTTCTACGTAGCCGATGTTTTGCAGAAAAAAACATCTTTTAAAAAAAACACTTGGGGCTACTTAAAAATAAGGAGTTCTTTTTCTTTTCCAATCGCGTTTTTGATAAGTGCATTAATTACAGACTTTTCTGACACACCGAATTTTTGGGAAATGTCACAATTAATGGGAGCTTCTGCTGTATGCTCATTGGGTCTTTACTTTTACATTAAAGCGGTAAATCATACCCATTTCTCAAATGTAGGTTCGTTAAGCATTGTAGGTAATGTTTTTCAATGGATGATTGGCTGGCTCTTTTTTTCAGAATCGATCAGCTGGATGGACTTACCGGCCATGTTGCTGATGTTCAGTGGTTGTATGATTCAAATGTTCAACTCCAAATTGAGCAAAGGAGCATTTTATGTGTTGGCATGCAGTTTTTTTTGGGTCCTTGGTTTCAGTTTGCTGTCTGTAGGATTGAAAAAGTCAAATGTCTACTGGAGCATTCCCATTATGGAAGGTTCCATTTGGGTTTTAAGCATTCTCGCCTCTCGTTTCGAAAGAAGCGACACATTGACTCAAAAAAAATCCAAACCATACTTTTTTCTTTGGCTAAGTATGATTGCTGTTTTCATTTACGGAGGTTCCGTTCTTAATCATCTCGCATACAAATTAATTCCTCTTTCTACCATAAGTATGCTTCAACTCTCGCTCATTCCCATCGGTTTTATTTTCAGTCTGAAATTATTTAATGAAAAACCAAGTAAAACAGAATGGATCAGTTTCTTCTTGGGCCTCTTCGGATTTGCGTATCTGCATTTTATTCGTCATCAATTGATTTAATTTTCTCATTATCATCAACAAACTTCTAAATGCCTGATCTCAGTTTCTAACATTGGTAAAATAAAAAACCGGCTAAATAACCGGTTAAATAGAAAATGATTTTTTGAATGAAGGTTGATTATTCCAATCCAAGTATTTGCATTATCTTATTTGGATTTGTTTCTGACTTTAAATCAGTTTCAATTTTTTTGGTGTCTTTTTCTGAGTTCAATTGCAGCACTTTTTCCGCTAGTTTCAACCTATTCTGGTAATTTTTTTGGCTGAGGGACATCATGTTGTATTTATCAATGATATTCAGCCTTTGCTTGTCATTTTCTGCTGTGGCTTTTTTTATACTTTGAATAATGTTGTCCATTTCATTCAAAATATCCTGATCAGGGTAAGGCCTGTTCGTCATTATTCTATAGTTGTCAAAAAAGTTATAATTATAGAACATGTCGTTATGCATTGCCTCAATACTTTCATCTGCTATTTTCCAAGCGTCTAGGAGGCTGGGTTTTTTCATATATCTTTTCATCATGTTTTTAAGCTCGACATACTTCGGTGAAAAAGAACTAAATGTAGTTTTAGATAAATTCAATAAACTATCCAATGTGATTGTTCTAAACGTGGACGATTGGTATAAAGCGAGATAATATTTTTGTCTTTCCTTCAATTCTTCCATCTCTTTTTCCTCTGCTTTTCTTTGCTCTTCCTTTTCAATGGATTCCCGCTCAAGTTTCTTCTCATATTGAGTCAGTTTTTCCTTTGCTTGATCCAAATCATATCCTGTTTGCATGATTTTGTACCTTCTGATTCCATAACAGGTATAGCAATTCACGTCAATTACAGACTCAAATTTTTGTGATGATGATTCGACCCCATTGTTGTACTCAGTTATTTCTGATACAAATGCATTTACCGAACTGAAAGGATCGTTGGGATCTTTTCCTTCATCATGGGCGTAATTGGAATAATTTGTTTTAAGATAATCCGTCCATGTTGTTTTATCAGTATTATGATCTTTGCTGTCGAAGGGTATGCTTTTTGTAATTTTTCGTTTGGTTAATTTCCCATTTTCGTCAAAGTACTCCAAAACATTTTGAGAAAAATCAGGCTCAGATTTCATTTTTCGGATGATTTTTTTGTTTTCATCAAATACGGTAAGCTGCATAACTATATTCTCATAATAATTGATGATGTACTGTGTATCCCCATTGTCATAATATGAATACCACATACCGGTTTTTCTTCCTTCCGAAGTATTGGAACCAATCAATGCTTTTATTCCATTCTCATGATACATCTCATAAATACCCATAGCATTTTTATTGATTTTACTTCTTTTTGTATGCTCCTTTAATTTCCCATTATCGTAATACAAAGTATATTCATATAGTTTGTCATCATCGATTTTCTTATACCAGATTTGGGGCTTTCCATTGTTACACTTATATACCTCTTCCATCAACATTTTGTCTTTCTCGTAATTCTGAATTTCCAAGGGCTGCCCCATGCACCATTCAATATCTGAAAATCCACGAAAATATTTCATTTGTTTCCCGTGTTTTTGACCATGCAAATAATTATAATGTTCCAGCAATTTTCCATCGTTTGAGAATGATTTCCAGAATCCGTTTTCAGCACCATTAGCGTCTACCTGATATTGCTGACGAATTTTTTTTGTATAACCCCAATAGTTAGTGATGATTTTCTGTGTCCAACCTGATTGAACCAAAAATGAAATACAAATAAGAGCGATTGTTTTTTTCATGTCATTTTTTTTTACTTTTACAAAATAATAGGATTGAATATTTTATTTTTAGTTCAACTTTGTTCAACTTTTACAATCTGTAACCCTTTCATTACAACCAGGTTTCATGCCCAAACTTCTGAACACCATAAATACCGAACTCATTTTTTTATTGAGGAAAGAAATCTGTATGGTATCTGGATTTGAAATTCGATCTAAATCAGACTGTTTGAAATTGTCTGATTGCATTTTACAGAAAACCGGAGCGTCCCTCTCTGAATCAACACTGTACCGATTTTTTTTCAAAAGTGATGATCGCCAATGTTATCAGAATACATTGGACAAGTTGTCTGTTTATTGTAACAGTAAAAATTGGGATTCATTCTGTCAAATTCATGAAAATTCTGTTTCCTTTCTTTTCAGAAATGGCATTATCTTACAAAACAAAGAAAACAAAAGTCTGATACGCTTATGCATTCAAAATGATGAGTTAAAATCTCTGTGTGGTTTTTTTGAAGATTTACCTGACAATCTCAATGAACCAATCAGAAGGGCAATGGGGATTGAACTTTATCAATCTTTACTAAGCAATTCTCATTCAAATGAAAATTTCTATAAGCTTTTTTCTAAAATATCTTCAGTAAGAAAATTATTGTTCGAGGAATTGGCTGATCCTGATTTTAACATTAAGGACTATACCCTTTTTTACAAATGGTATCTTAAAAATACAAATAACTTAAATGAAATAAATGGGTTACAGGACTACGTATTTGCTAATTCGATGTTGTTCAGACATTATGTGAAAAAAGGAAGTCATGCTGATATCATGAAAACTGGTAAGCTGCTTTATAACAACAAGGATATCGATAGTGGAGTTTTGATGAATATTCATGTTTTTCCTTTATCCAGATGGTTTTCCTACCGTGTATGGTACAGTTATCATAACCGTTTCATCAAATATGATGAATTCCTTTTTGAACTTGTTGAGTTCTGTAAAAACATTGCCCAAAAAGGAAGCAATCTCGAAAAGAGCATCGTTTTATACAATGCTATCGACGTGTTGACTTCAGTTCAAGAAATTTCTTTGATTCAAAATCAGCTTATTCCTCACTTCTCACAAATCATTCCTTTCAACTTGATACAGTCTGATTCATTTGACAATTTAATAAGAAGACTTGAACCAAACGGACTTAAACGAGCGTTGGTACTTTGATTCGGCTTACGCTTTCTTTGTTATTAATCGTTGGATTTTTGTACGATTGTATGAAGTAATCATTCTCAATGCTCAAAAAAATAAACTAGATTATTATTACTTATCACTTCGGCTAGAAAAAGGTTGATACGACTTATCAATTGCACTATGTAAAATCCGATCCGCCGGAATCTCTTTTAGCGGTTCGCATGCAGCCCATCCAGACTGCATTTCAGCAGGTAGCTGTTGATATATTTTAGTGCCTTCCGTTTTCCATCCGATCATTTCATCAGAAACCTCCCTGATTTTTTTCGCCGGATTTCCAACAATCAAACTCCGTTTTTCATAGATTTCGTTCGCCTTGATGAACGTAAGCGCACCTACTATGCACTCATCCCCTAACTCCACATTATCCATGATCACCGCATTCATTCCAACCAGACAATTCTTTCCGATTGTCGCACCATGTATGATTGCTCCGTGTCCGATATGCGCACCGGCCTTCAACAACACTGTCACACCCGGAAACATATGAATCGTACAATTCTCCTGTACATTACATCCGTCTTCTATGATGATCTGTCCCCAGTCTCCACGCAATGCCGCACCCGGCCCGATATACACGTCTTTTCCAATAATCACATTGCCTGTCACACAAGCTTGTGGGTGGACAAAACTGCTCGGATCTACAACCGGTATATATCCGTTGAACTGATAAAACATATTTACGAAATAAGATTTTTATGGGTTCTGAAACAAGTGCCTTTGAAAATAGCAACCTCATGCTGGTGCTGGTTCCGAATGGTGATATGGTACAAACCTGTAGATCTTCCATTATGTATCTCTTTCGCTTCTGCCTCCAGCTGATCTCCCACATGAACGGGCTTGATGAAATTGATGGAGGTATCCAACGCCACCGACAATACATTTCGGTTGTTACAGGCGAATGCGAACGCACTATCGGCGAATGAAAAAGGGATGCCACCGTGAACAATGCCAAATCCATTCACCATTTCTTCCCTAACCTGCATCCTGATCCTGGAATATCCTTCTTTGATTTCAAGCACTTCTATACCTAGCCATTGACTGAATAGGTCATGTTGCATCATATGAGCGACCACATCGGCAGGCTGCTGTTTTTTTTCTTCTTGCATGTCTTGTTTATTTCCCTTTGAATACAGGCTTTCTTTTTTCCATAAAAGCGTTTACACCTTCCTGATAGTCTTCGCTTTTGGATGCCTTTTGCTGTAATTTGTCTTCATACAACAACTGATCTCTCAAGTTATTACTCAAGGATTGATTAAGGGCTTTTTTGGTTAACACAAGTGCCTGTGTGGGCATTGATGCAACCTGTCCTGCCAACTCCATAGCAAGCTCAAGAAATCCTTCTGCTGGCATGGTCTTGTAAATCATCCCCATCTGCTCCGCTGTTTTCGCATCCACTTTGTCACCCAACATCATGATGGCACTGGCTTTCTGGAATCCGATCAAGCGGGGAAGCATAAAGGTCCCACCACTGTCCGGTATCAATCCGATTTTAGAAAAGGCTTGTATGAAAGAGGCGGATTCACTAGCCACCACAATGTCTCCGGCAAGTGCGATATTTGCTCCTGCTCCTGCTGCTACACCATTAACCGCACAAATCACAGGCTTATCCATCTCCCGCATTTTGATTACGATTGGATTATAATGTTCCAGCAAAATGACTTCAAAACCCATGGGATTTTCTCCTGTGACTTCTCCCAAATCTTGTCCGGCACAAAATGCTTTTCCCGATCCAGTGATAAGCACAGCTCTCACATTTTCATCTTTTTCCGCAGCATCCAAACTTTGCTGCATGGACAGCGCCATTTCACGATTGAATGCATTGAATTTATCGGGTCTGTTAAGGGTAATTATCGCTACTGCGTCTTCGACTTGATAAGAGATGGAATTCATGTTATAATGCTTGAGGGATTTATACTTCAAAACTTTTCACTTCTTGATGTGAAAGTAAAAAATGGTTGATAAGTTCGTAATTTCTATCAGGCGAATTGATGCGATACACATAAATCGCCTCCATATCTTGTTTGATGGTTTTCATACAGCGATAACCAAGTCCATTTGCATTGAAAAATTCTTCCAAATCGTTGATAAAAGTAGAACTCCCCTGAACCAGTCTTATACGGTAGTCTTTAACCCGATGGAATCTATCGATAAATCGTTGAACAGGTTCAAGCACGAATAAAGCAACAACAACGATGATGCTTACCACGATCACAACGGGATAATCGTGATATCCGATGGCCATTCCCAATGCAGCTGTAACCCATATCAGAGCCGCTGTGGTTAATCCATTCACACTTATGCCCTCTTTGAAAATAACACCGGCTCCGATGAAACCGATTCCGGTTACAATGTTGCTGGCGATTCTGTCGCTGGAGCCCTGGGCTCCCATCTCTTTGGAAAGTATGGTGTAAAGACATGAACCAACTGAAATGAGGATCATGGTTCTGAATCCGGCAGGCTTGCTGCGAAATTCTCTCTCAATGCCCAGAATCGCACCGATCACAAAAGCCACCGTGACTTGTCCGATTTCTTCTATATATATATCAATATTCATGGGAATCAAATTGGTTATTCCTTAAAGTTATGAAGATTAATGACACTTGAAATAATCAAATGGTTCCTTACAATCTTCACACTGATACAAAGCCTTGCATGCCGTCGATCCAAACTGACTCAACAATTTTGTATGAGCCGATCCGCATCTCGGACATTCGGGTGGGGTATCTTCTTCAAACAACAATTTCTTTACTCTATCTGCATTCACACCCAATTTGTTCATAGGAGGAGCAATGCCGTATGCTTTCAATTTTTTCTTTCCTTCCTCTGTCATCCAGTCTGTAGTCCATGCTGGATCCAATGTATAGGTGATGGTGGATTTGGAAATACCGTGTTCTGCCAGTTTCAGTTTGATGTCTATGGCAATGGCGTCCATTGCAGGACATCCGGAATAGGTTGGTGTGATGACTACCTCCACCGCATCTTCGGCTATTCGAATATCTCTGACGATGCCCATATCCATGATGCTAAGTACGGGAATTTCAGGATCGCTTACCTCCTCCAGCCAAGATTGTATTTGTGATGGTTTGTACGTCAATGAAGTGACATTTTACCAGGAAGCTCCTGGATAATTTCTTTGCAGGGTTTGCATTTCGGACAATATATATCCCATGTATTCTGTGTGATGACCGGTTTTACCACCTTCCTGCATGAATACATTTTCAGGGATAATCAATCCGGCTTCAGTAAATACAGTTTCAATTTCTGAGCGCCATTCAGTTTCCATTTCCGTTAC
>JAURKN010000217.1 GCA_030831725.1 Ferruginibacter sp. | reverse complement strand
AGTATCGTCTTTCCGGCAAGCGGAATGAGGGCCTTGGGTTGTGTGTAGGTGTGCGGTCTTAATTTGGTACCGGCACCGGCTACGGGTATGATTGCCTTCATATTGCTTTTTTACTTTTGGGCAGTGAAATTACATTATTAGAACGAAACTAGCGATGATTACGGAACAGACATGTTTTGTTTAACTTAATGGGTGAAAATGGAATGAATGCCGTGTCGGCCTTATCTTTGTCACCAAAATATACCATTGTATGATGCAGGATAAACTTGTTTTTGATTTGATCGGAAAAGAACTGGACAGACAACGCCACGGCATTGAGCTGATCGCCAGCGAGAATTTCACCAGTTTACAGGTGATGCAGGCCATGGGATCGGTACTCACCAATAAATATGCGGAGGGTTATCCTTCAAAAAGATATTATGGGGGTTGCGAGATTGTCGACCAGGTGGAACAATTGGCCATCGATAGAATCAAAGCGGTTTTTGATTGTGAATATGCCAATGTGCAACCTCACAGCGGTGCACAAGCCAATGCGGCGCTCATGCTTGCCATACTGCAACCAGGAGATGCCATCCTCGGCCTCGACCTTAGCATGGGAGGTCACCTTACACATGGTTCACCGGTTAACTTTTCAGGTAAGATTTACAAATCTCATTTTTATGGGGTTTTGAAGGATACAGGGCTTATCGATTATGAAATGCTCGAATCTAAAGCAAGATCCGAGAAGCCAAAACTGATCATTTGCGGAGCATCGGCTTACAGCAGAGATATCGATTATGCCAGAATAAGAAAAGTGGCTGATGAAATTGGCGCTTTTGTGCTTTGCGATATGGCACATCCTGCAGGTTTGATCGCCAAAGGGTTGCTTTCATCACCATTTGAGCACTGTCATTTTGTAACCAGTACCACACATAAGACCTTGCGTGGCCCAAGAGGTGGTATCATTCTGATGAAGAAAGATTTTGAAAATCCTTTCGGACTCAAAGACTTGAAAGGGAATGTTCGAATGATGAGTAATCTTTTGGATATGGCTGTCTTTCCGGGTACACAGGGCGGTCCACTTGAGCATGTGATTGCGGGAAAGGCTGTCGCATTCGGAGAACTATTGTCGGATGATTTTACAAAATATGCCCATCAGGTAAAAAATAACGCGCAAGCGATGGCCAAAGCATTGAATGATCTTGGGTATCAGATCATCAGTGGTGGAACAGAAAATCACTTGATGCTGATTGATCTTCGAAACAAAGGCATCACAGGCAAAAAAGCACAGGAAACCCTCGATCTGGCTCATATCACACTCAATAAAAACGCTGTACCATTCGACGATAAAAGTCCATTTGTAACAAGTGGTATTCGTATCGGTGTTCCTGCCATCACCACCAGAGGACTTGTCGAAAAAGACATGGAAAATGTGGTCAAATTGATAGACAAGGTGTTGATGAATATCGATAATCAAACGATCATCCATGAAGTGAAACAGGAAGTGAAAACATGGATGGATCAATTTCCACTATATCCGGAACTAGGGTAACAATTCATCTTTCTAATATCAAAATATGATACAACGTATTCAATCCATTTGGCTCTTGTTAGCATCTTTGTGTTCGTTTGCCGGAATGAAATTTGCATTTTACACCGGAAACAAACTGGCTGACCCACAAAATCCTCAATCCGCAAAGTCTTTCGCCGAGGTTAACGGAATGACCAATATTTTCATGAACATCAACACAGTTGCTGTAGGACTATTGTGCCTGATTGCCATTTTCCTTTTCAGCAACAGAAGGTTACAAATGAAATTCTGTGCATTGATTATTCTGCTGGAGTCCATTTTGATTTTTCATTATCAGATGAGCATTTCTTATTTCATTGAAGGCACTTACGCCATAGGTGCGATCCTTCAACCCTTGACTTTGCTGTTCGCATTGTTGGCGATAAGAGGGATCAACAAAGACAATAAACTCATTGAGGAAAGTGATAGGTTCAGGTAGGCGAGAATCACCATTTGATCCGTTATAAAAACGGTTCAGGTTTTTTCAATCAAAACAAAACCGATGAAGCAGTTCGAAAACAGAATCACCGAATTGTTCAAGATAGATTATCCTATCGTGCAAGGTGGAATGATCTGGGCGAGTGGATGGCGTTTAGTCTCCGCCGTTAGTAATGCCGGAGGATTGGGACTCATCGGCAGTGGAAGCATGTATCCCGAGGTGTTGAAAGAACACATCAGAAAATGTAAGTTGGCGACCGATAAGCCATTCGGGGTCAATCTGCCTTTACTTTATCCGAACATAGAGGAACACATACAGACCATCATTGATGAGAAAATTCCGATTGTTTTTTCATCGGCCGGCAATCCGAAAGCATACACTGCGAAGTTGAAGTCGCACGGCATCAAAGTGGTTCATGTGGTGAGCAGCACCAAGTTTGCTGTTAAAGCACAAGAGGCCGGCTGTGATGCTGTTGTTGCCGAAGGATTTGAGGCAGGTGGACATAATGGTAGGGAAGAGACAACCACGATGGTTCTGATTCCAGCCGTCACAAAAGTGGTAGACATACCGGTCATTGCAGCAGGTGGGATAGGCAATGGAAATCAAATGCTAGCAGCGATGGTTCTCGGAGCGGATGGGGTACAGATGGGTTCAAGATTTGTAGCCACGCCTGAAGCCTCGAGTCATGATGCTTTCAAAGAGCAGGTCATGAAAACAAAAGAAGGCGACACACAACTTTCACTGAAAAGACTCACTCCGGTCCGACTGATAAAAAATCAATTTTTTCAACAAGTGGATGCGGCTGAAAGCAGAGGAGCTTCCACGCAAGAGCTTGAACAGATACTGGGCAGAGGAAGGGCGAAAAAAGGCATGTTCGAAGGAGACCTTGTTGATGGAGAATTAGAAATCGGACAGGTTAGCACATTGTTTGATTCCATAAAACCTGCAAGTGAAGTTGTTGCCGATACTTGGCTCGAATTTCAAACCGCATTATCCAAGATCAGAAGTTTGTAGGGCAATCTGATTTTCATAAAATCCATCCAAAACTGTAAAAGCCCTACAACTTAGAGATTTATTATTTCCCTAATCCCCATTTGAGAAGTTGTTTCCAGCTTGGTTTTTTTCCGTACATCAAAATTCCCGTTCTATAAACTTTTCCTGCAACCCAGGTAAATAAAAGAAAACAAAGAATCAAAGACACCATTGATGCGGCCAATTCCCAAATAGGCACATCGTATGTGATTCTTCCCATCATCACAATAGGAGAGGTGAGTGGAAAAATACTACCGAAAACAGCCAAACTGCTGTTGGGATCGTTGATGGCTTTGGTAAGCATGACAAAACCCAAAATAATCGGCATCAATACCGGAAATACCATTTGCTGCGCTTCTTGCTGGTCCTCACTCACCACACTACCTAACGCGGCAAAGATGGAAGCATAGGTAAGATATCCGCCTATGAAATAAAAGATGAATAACGACACGATTTTGCCCATAGGCAAAGTGGAGAGTCCTTTCAGTGTGGTGGCTATGATGGCAAAACTGCCTGATTGCATCGCATCATCCACCTCGGAATGCAAGCCGGGAATGATGAAAGGCAACGAGGACTTCACACCATACATCAACAAAATCCAAATGGAGAATTGTGTGAGACCAACAGCTCCGATACCCAGAATTTTTCCAAGCATCAACTGAAATGGTTTCACGGAACTCACAATCACTTCGGAAATACGATTGGTTTTTTCTTCAGAAACGCCTCTCATTACCTGGGTTCCGTAAATGATCATCAACATATAAATCATGAGTCCGCATATGAAAGAAACACCATACGCCACGCCCGCAACCTGGTCTTTCGTACCCTCTTTGCTGTCGATTACGGTGGTTAGCTTGACATCAGACATCGCTTTTTCGAATTTTGCCGGGTCTAAGCCCATGCTTTTGAGTTTTTTCAACTTGTTGCTTTCAGACACGATATCTTCCACTTCCCTGAGTGTGGAAAAAGACGCAGCGGATTTGCTATGTAAAATAGTAACAGTTTCGGAAGTACTGTCTTTCTGCTCAGCTATGAAAAGAAAATGATCAAACCCCATCGAGTCGTAGCTTTTGGTCAAAAACGATTCATCTAAATTGCGGAAAAACACCCATTCCATTTGCTTGCTGCCATTCAGTGATGATGTATCCAAAAGTTGTGCATTATCCAAAACGGCAATTCTTTCTTTTTGCGACGAATCGCTCAGACTGATGGCGATAATTGCGGCATAAAATGCGATGATGACCAACGGTACCAGAATGGTTGTCAGTAAAAATGATTTCTTCTTTACCCTGGTGAAATATTCTCTTTTGAGGATAAGGATGATTTTATTCATGATGGTCATTTTGAGTTAGAAAAGTTCTTGCGGTTTCTGTGTTTTCCACTTGTCTGATGAATATCTCGTTTAGTGTCGGAAGTATCTCACGGAAATAACGGATGTCTATTTCTTTCTCGATGAAATATCGAAGCACATCGTTGTTTTTGGTATCGTGAACCAGTTTGATAATCAGCTCGTCTTTTTTGAAACGGATGACCTCAAACAGGGCTGTCATCAATTGTTCAGCCATCACATTCACACCTATTTCAAAAATATTCTCCTTGAAATCCTGTTTGATTTGATGCACGTTGCCATCCAGCATTTTCTGACCTTTATTGATCAGCACGATGTGGTTGCATATTTCCTCCACCTGCTCCATACGGTGTGTACTGAATATGATGGTGGCACCATTTTTGGCGAGTTGAAAAATCTCTTCTTTGATGAGGTTCGCATTCACCGGGTCGAGTCCGCTGAATGGTTCGTCCAGGATAATCAGACTTGGCCCGTGGGCTACTGTGGCAACAAACTGAAGTTTCTGACTCATTCCTTTGCTGAGGTCTTCCACTTTTTTGTTCCACCAGGTATTCATACCCAGTTTATCGAACCAGATGCCGATATTGTTCACGGCTTCTTTTTTACTCAACCCTTTCAATTGTGCGAGAAACAGCAATTGTTCCCCGATCTTCATTTTTTTATACAAACCTCTTTCTTCGGGCATATAACCGATGTGACGGCTGTGTGCTTCGGCATCAAACGGTAGTCCACGGAAAAGGATATCCCCTTCATCGGGCCTGAAAATTCCGGTGATCATTCTGAGCAAAGTGGTTTTTCCTGCACCATTGGGGCCGAGCAAACCGAAGATTTCTCCTTCACCGATGCTGAAGCTTACATCATCTACGGCTTTTTGACCGGAAAAATTTTTTTTCAACGAATTCAAAACGAGCAAGTCCATGCGTATGATTTTGTCTGACGAAGATATATTCAAACCTATTTTTTAAGATTGAAATTATTTGAACGGCAAAAAAGGAACATTCTATGCGGATTTTTAGATCGGCAAATGGCATAAGCCATTCTAAGCGTAGTGAACTACTATAATTTTTTTCAATTTATAGTAGTATCGATCAAAGACGTTTTTGAATGATTGCATCAGCAATGCGCTCTCCATCCATTGCTGCACTCACGATGCCTCCTGCGAAACCTGCACCTTCTCCACAAGGGTAGAGGTTTTCGAACTGAGGATGATTCAGCGTTGATGGGTCTCTTGGGATTTTTACCGGGCTGGAGGTTCTGCTTTCTGTTGCTACCACAATGGCGTCTTCGGTATAGTATCCCTTCATTTTTTTTCCAAAAGCTTTGAATCCGCTGGATAGTCTTTCATAAACGAAAGTTGGCAGTACAGCATTGAGGTCTGCGGGGTTGAGTCCAGGCAGATATGAATTGTCGGGCAATGAGGAGGAGATTGTTTTCTTGCAGAAATCGGTCATTCGGAGTGCGGGTGCCTGGAAAAGACCTCCACCTGCTACGAAGGCTTTTTCTTCTATCTGTTTTTGAAATTCCATGAGCAGCAAAGGATGGTCTATGGAAAATTTCGGGTCATTTACGTATGCAAATGCGTCTTTTTGTTCTATGGAAACCACCATGCCGCTGTTGGCATATGGATTGTTTCTTTTCGATGGACTCCACCCATTAACAACAAGCTCATTTTTTCGGGTAGAGGCTGGGGCGATGATTCCTCCCGGGCACATACAAAAAGAAAACACCCCTTTTCCATCCACTTGCTCAACAAGACTATAGGAAGCTGGAGGCAGATGAATGTCTCTGGCTTTGTCGAAGCGGCAATGGTATTGGATGGAATCGATCAGCGATTGGGGATGTTCAATCCTCACACCTAATGCGAAGGGCTTGGATTCGATGAGGATATTATTTTGATGAAGCAGTTCAAAAACATCACTAGCCGAATGTCCGGTGGCCAAAATCACATCATCCGCAAAAAAGCTTGATCCTGTATGGGTTTTAACACCCTTGATGCTTCGATTCTCAACAATGAAATCAATTAGCTTTTCTTCAAAATGTACTTCACCACCGGAGCCGAGGATTTGTTCGCGCATGGCAGTTATGATTCCAGGCAGTTTGTTAGTACCGATATGTGGATGAGCGTCGATGCTGATATCCTCAGGTGCTCCAAATTGAATGAAGAGATTGAGAATCCTTTGAATATCTCCTCTTTTATTGCTTCTAGTATACAGTTTTCCGTCGCTGTAGGTACCCGCGCCTCCTTCCCCAAAGCAATAATTGCTCTCCTCATTGATGATTCCGGTTTTGTTCAGCATGGCAAGGTCACGCCTTCTTTTTCTTACATCTTTCCCTCTTTCTATGATGATGGGTTTGATTCCGGCCTCTATCAGTTTCAATGCGGCAAACAGACCTGCAGGTCCCGCCCCGACGATAATGGTCTTTTTAGATGCATTTTGTACATCTCGAAAAAGGATTTTTTGCCGTTCTAATGGTTGGATGGGCTCGTTGATGTAGGCGAGCAAACTGAGGTTGAAAAGCACTGATTTCCCCCTGGCATCTAAAGATCTCTTCAGAAGATGAAATCCCTTGATGTAATCAATAGGGCATCCGATGGAATCGGATAATGATTGCTTGATGGATTGAGGGTCTGAAGCATGCTCTGGCTTCAGACGCAGTTGTATTTTCTTTTGCATGTGTTAGGAAGTTACCCTAAAAGACAATGAAGAAGATTAAAAAGGAAGGTCGTCTCCGTCGGAAGCCGTGGAAGTAAAGGTATCCAATGGCTCCATATATTCATTGTCTATCGGCTGATTGCCGGCGGTTTTCAACAATTGCTCCATTCTCCATGCATCCAGATTGGTGATGTAGTTTGTTCTGCCATCTTTCTCCCATTTTGAACCCTTTATATTGAAATATACTTTCAGTTCATCACCAATGTTGAAACGGTCAAGCAGACTGGTCTTGTCTTGTACACATTGAAATTTTATGTAATTCACAATGGTACGACTGTTGATTTCATCAGATTTTTCTACAACGAATTCTCTTGTTTTAAAACTCTCAGTACGTTGAACGGTATCAAATTTAGCTACCAGCTTTCCGGTCAGTTCAAAACTCATGCTTGTTGATTTTTAGTCTTCAAAGATAGAACTAAACCCTTGAAAGAGGATATGTATTTTCCCCAAAAGAAACAAAGAAAAAAAACTAAAAAAAAGACTTGCAAAATGATGTGCAGAAAGATAAAAAGACCTATTTTCATCGCCCGTTCAAAATTTCAGGTTTTTTCTTTTGTTTGGGATGGCACTTAGTAAATGTTTTCAATAAAAAAAATTTTTTTATGAACACATATTCAATGATATTCGCCGTCCCAAAAAAAATGAGTGAAACGCAGGGATTTTGATGGTTTTGGGAGAAGAAAAATAATGGTTAACCATATATAAATTGTTTTCTGGTATAATGGAGAAGTCTTTTGAAAAAGTTTGGCAAAATTGCTTGGAAATCATCAAGGATATCGTGGAGTGGCAACATTTCAAAACTTGGTTTGAGCCCATCAAGCCTGTTGAGCTAAAAGAAAAGATTCTCACCATACAGGTCCCCAGCCAGTTTTTTTATGAATACCTCGAAGAGCACTACGTCGCTTTACTGGCTAAAACATTGAAAAGAGAATTGGGTAAAGAGGCGAGATTGGAATACAGGATCATGGTGGATAGTGGGAACAGCAGTAACAAACCATTGACAATGGATGTTCCTGCCAACGGATACAAGATGTATTCCAACAACGAGATGGATTTCCCGTTGATGGTCAACAATCCGGTGAAAAATCCATTCGTGATACCCGGGTTGAAAAAAATGCAGATTGATCCTCAGTTGAATAGTGCATATACTTTCGATTCATACATTGAGGGAGATTGCAACCGTGTGGCAAGAAGAGCCGGAAAAACGGTGGCGGAAAAGCCAGGCAGTACTTCATTCAATCCATTGGTGATCTACGGAGGCGTTGGTTTGGGTAAAACCCACTTGGCGCAGGCCATCGGAAATGAAGTAAAAAGACTATATCAGAATAAAGTGGTGCTCTATGTGAGCTCAGAGAAATTCATCAACCAGTTTATCGATCATAGCAGAAACAACGCGATAAACGATTTCATCCACTTCTATCAGATGATTGATGTGTTGATCATTGATGATGTTCAATTCTTCAATCGTGCTGAAAAATCTCAAGATGCTTTCTTCTCGATTTTCAATCACCTGCATCAAAGTGGTAAGCAGCTGATTCTGACCAGTGATAAATCACCAAAAGATCTTGAGGGTGTGCAGGAAAGACTATTGAGTCGCTTCCGTTGGGGTTTGAGCGCAGATCTTCAATTGCCTGATTATGAAACCAAAATCGAAATTTTGGAGCATAAGATGCGCAACGACGGACTTGACCTGCCTAAAGAAGTCGTAAAATACATCGCATATAATATCAACAGCAATGTGAGGGAACTTGAAGGGGCATTGATATCCTTGTTGGCTCAGTCATCACTCAATAAAAGAGAGATTGATTTGGAGCTTGCAAAGAAAGTGCTTCGCAATTTCGTTAAATCCTCAAGCAAAGAGATTACCATCGATACCATCCAGAAAATGGTTTGTGATTACTTTGATGTGCCATACGATAAACTATTGCAAAAAACACGCAAAAGGGAAATCGTTCAGGCCAGACAGATTACCATGTTTCTTTCCAAAGCCTTTACCAAAAATTCACTTAAAACCATAGGTGAACATTTTGGAGGCAGAGATCATACGACAGTTATACATAGTTGTCAGACTGTAAAAGATTTGATGGATACAGATAATCTTTTCAAGGAAAGCGTACTTGAATTGCAGCATAAGGTACAGTTGGCTGCCATGTGATGAATTGCTGACATAGTTTGCAATTTCATTTGGGAATTAGAACATTGGATTGTATTTTTGCAGCCCCGAAAGGGAGATAGTTCTTAAAAAGAATCAGGAGAGGTGCCTGAGTGGCCGAAAGGGCCGGTTTGCTAAACCGTTGTACGGACTTAAATCTGTACCGAGGGTTCGAATCCCTCCCTCTCCGCACTTAAAATAGTAGACAGATAACCACGTTCGGGGCGTAGCGTAGCCCGGTTATCGCGCCTGGTTTGGGACCAGGAGGTCGCAAGTTCGAATCTTGCCGCCCCGACAAAAAGAAAAGTCCTGCACGAAAGTGCGGGACTTTTTGCATTAGAGTGGTTCAGAGGTTTCAGATTTTGTCTGTCATT
>JAURKN010000216.1 GCA_030831725.1 Ferruginibacter sp. | reverse complement strand
ACATTATCTGCACCATTTAGCTCGATAACCCCAAAGCCAGCAGCTGGGGTTCCCGAAACAGAAACCGCATTCGCACCTGCATTGATCGTAACCGATGTATACGATGCCGGGAATGCATCACCACTGTTCAGTACCGCTGGTGTTGTGCCTTCATTGGTATTGTTTATAATACTAACAGTAATGACTCCTTGATGATCTCCACTGTTTATCCCATCAAAAGCAAGTTTTAGATTCAAATAGGACCTACTCAGAATCGTACCGGCAGTGGAAGTCACATTCACGTTTTGAGCCTTTGCCTGGCTTGCTAGCAAAAACAAAACAGCCGCCACTATTACACGAGGTAAAGACTTCAAATCAAATCCTGATTTAGATGATGATCGCAACATAAAATTGGTATAACTATTTCTGAAACAATGGTTTTTAATACAAAAATAAAATACAAGCCATCGTACCAAAATTGGAAGAATGCCTTGTTCTATAATTCAGTTTCAGGGGGTAACAAATCCAAAAAAGCAAGTACACTTTGTGATAAAATTAGTGATTATTTCAGTATCGATTTACAATTTTTTAACCCATTGAAAACAAGTTGGTTATGTCTAGAATTCAGTATAAAAAAACCAACCGTATTTTTGAAATTTAACTAACGTTATCACTTAAACTTAAAAATATCCTTAATGAATCTAACTATTTTGTAAATAAAATGCAAGTTTTCGAGATGAAATTTCCCTCGTTTAATTTTTCCACAATCGAAAAAAACAGTTAATAAGCCCTTACGAACTGGAATTTTGATTTTTTAGAAAATCCGGAGTAAAAAAGAAATGAATAAAACCAGAATTAAAGTGATGTAAGAAAAAGTAAACAATACAACCTGTTTTTTCTGATCAAAAAGGTAATAACTCAAAAGGGGGATAATTTGAACTGAATGTATACCCATGTAAAAAGCGATTTGAGTGTCCAAACCAATCCCTTTTTTATTTTTATATAGTTCAAGTAACGCATATAAATCATCAAACACAAATATGAAAAATCCGAATACCAAAATAGAAAAAATCGCGAACGTAAGCATTCCCATCCTAACACCCCAAGTATAATGTTGGCTGTGAATATTTTTTCGTTGCCGATAAAAAATAAAAGTTACAATTATTTGAAATAGTAAAAAAAGAGAGGTTAAGCCTAATGATAACTGATTCATTAAATGATCAAACGGGTTTTCATCATTTAAAAAAGCAATTTTCCCGTTTAACAGCTGTATCAATATGATGGCAAGAAAACCAATTGAGATAAAAGAAAGGAAGAATGTGCTCCAGTTTCTATGTTTGTTATCATTGATCAGATAAGACAACCAACCCAAAGTAAAAACATAAACACCGGATCCGATAGAATATCGAAAAGGGAGAATCCAAAGTGAAATTCCATCTACATACCTGTTGTCAAAAAGCAAAAATCCCAAACTGATTATGCCAAATGAAAATAAGGTACATCCGGTTATATATAGCCACTTATTTCGTTGTTGAAGCTCTTGAAAAAAACTCATCTCCTAAAATTGCAATTTTGTATTGAATTGCAATGTAAGAAAAGTTATTATAAATTAATAATATTAATACTATTATTATTCACTCTCTTCAAGTGAATGTAATCCAGAATTATCTTCAGTCTTAGAACTGTTTCTGATCAAATCGTCCATTTGTTTTTTCTCCAAATCTGTAAAATATCTCCAAGTTCCGGGAGCGATTCCTTTTAACACAATATGCATGATTCTTGTTCTAGTAAGTATGGTTACACGATATCCCAAAGCCTCGCACATCCTTCTGATTTGCCTGTTCAATCCTTGTTTCAAAATAATCTTGAATCGATTTTCAGTCTCTTGTTCAACAAAACATTTTTTTGTCTTTGTACCCAAAATCTTTACTCCATTGCGCATTTGATCAATGAATTCTTTTGTGATGGGTTTGTCAACCTGCACCTTATACTCTTTCTCGTGACCATTACCAGCTCTCAAAATCTTATTGACCACATCTCCGTCATTCGTCAGAAAAATGAGGCCATCAGACAATTTATCCAATCTGCCAATGGGAAATATTCTTTTTTTATACCCGATAAAGTCGATGATATTATTAGGGTCAGATTGATCTGTCGTGCATGTGATCCCCTTAGGCTTATTAAAAGCGATGTAAAAATTATCTTCTTTTTTCTTTTTCTTGATAGGCTCACCATCAATACAAACAACATCTCCTTCAATAACTCGATTTCCTTTCTGCGCATCTCTACCATTGATGGTTACCCTACAATGTTCTATGTAAGTATCAGCTTCTCTCCTACTACAAAAACCGGAATCACTGATATACTTGTTCAAGCTGATGGAATCATCATTTAGACTTTTAGACTTTGACTTGTTTTTGTTGTTGTTTTTTTTCAATTTGATTAAAAGGGTCTTGTAGAAAAAATAAATAAAGTGGAATTGTTTTCAATGAGTTGAAGGTCAAAAAGATCACTAGCGGTATCTCCATTCACATCCGAATATTCATATCCAAAAACAAAAGATGCTGCATCATTTTCCACTTGTTGCAAGTCGAAAAGATCAATCGTTCCATCCAAATTCACATCTCCTGAATATATAGCAAATTGATTCGGCCCCAAATATTTCATACCCGGGTTGACTCCATCAGACAATGCTTTTTCTGCCTGATCTTTGAAAGAATAAATCGTATTGTAACTTATAGCAACAGATTGACCTGACCAGGTTTCTAGATGATTCCTGTGTTTGAGTCCAATATAGAAAGAATCTCCTCTCAACGAATCCGGAAGTTCCAAATAGATCATGCCGTTTTTCAACATTACCGTTGAAAAAGAAAAATTGAATTGTTGATTGCCCTCATTTCTCCATAAGATGATTTCGATGCTATCTGTAACATTAGCATTCGTACTTAAACCCAAATCATAAAGCGGAGTGGACATGCTGTCTGTTCCTCTGTAGTACCCTTCCAATAAGGCATGAATAGTCAATGTTGTAACACAAGGTACGACCTCAAGTTTAAGCATGGAAACAGAATCACATCCATTCGATCCTGTGGTCGTAAAATAGTACAGACCAGATGTGGTATATGTGTTCCCATTCCATGCATATGGTGTGCAGGTTTGAATGGTATCGTTTGATATTTTGCTTGTATTGATTACCAAATTCAGTTGAACTAGCGAATCGCAACCATACTGATTTGTTCCATTCCAATCATACACTCCGCTTTGAAAATATGTAACACCTTTCCATGTAAAAGAATCACAGGATTGATAACTCTCATTTTGAATGGAAAGTGGAAGAATGGTGATAATCAAGTTGGAAGTATCTGCCAAACAGTTAGCTGTATCCGGGTTATTGGTAATTAGGGAAAGCGTTACCGATCCTGATGCTTTATCTGCAGAGGATGGTGAATATTGCAATGCGGAACCAAATGAATTGGTTCCTGAAAAACTTCCAGACCCGCTGGTTTGCCAGTATCCGTTTGTTGCTGATCCACCAATGGTTGGATTGCCGGATGATAATGAGTAAACGGATTCCTGACAAATATTCAATGATTGTCCGGCAAAGGCAGTCGGCGGATTGGAACAGAATGGAGTAACGGAAAATTCAATATCATCCAACCCAATCACGTTCCCATATTTGCTCACTCCCTCAAATCCAACCTGAATGGTTTTTCCTGCATAAGAAGAAAGATCAACAGAATCTTTTCTCCATTCAGGCAAATCCAGATTTTCGTCCCAACGCTGATATCCCTGAATTCTTTGCCAAGTTTGGCCTTTATTTTCAGAAACAACCACATAAAGACTATCATATACAAATGCTGAAGTTGGATCATGACTCATCCAAAATGACAATTTCACATTTCTCACCGGAAAATATGTATTTGTTCCCGGAATACTGATACAGGATCCATATACTCTGGATATGAAGCCATTTGAATTTGCGCCTCCGTAGGCATCAAACATTAAGAATCCATTCCCCGGATTTCTAGGTTGCAAAATATCTGTTTGATCAGGGTTGGAATATCCTCCATTTTGTAATGTCCATAAATTCCTTTCGCCAGTAACGTTTGAGAAATAATCAAATTCACCAGATGTATTTTCAAAATGTTCTTCAAACGGAAATTGAGTTATGTTTCCCGCCGTACGATGTGAAGTAATTAAAGTATCATTCAAAAGATTCTGATCTGAAACGTGTCGCACAATGAAAGTGTCCAACGTTATTCCGGGGTTATTCATAACCACACCGGGGATATTCACCAAAAGTGAATCTCCCGAACCAATTGATGAATTGATGTTTGTAGTGATATTATTACTGTTTGCACCACCTGACCGATACATAATGTTCGCTGATCCTGCTGTCATGATTCCACTGCCTATGTTTCCAATATTGACACTGATAGTTTGAGGTGATGAAAAACAAGTGGAAACAGGAAAAACAGCAGACTTTACCATCAAGTCAATTTGATTTTGATAAATTAACTTGATTGCCGGCCTGAATGGTGTAATAGACAATGAAGTTGATGCCCCAGGTACGGACGATCCGTTATATCGCCTTGAGCTGAATGCAGAAACAGAATTGTTGTTTCCATTCGAAGTCGCAGCGATGAAACCATTGGTAAATCCGACATTGGCTAAATGCTGTATTCCATCAAGTCTTTCAATCAGCACCTGCAAATTTGAACCGGCTGTTCTAAAAAAAGAAGTTTGCAAGTTTATCGTGTTCCATGATCCGGCGACTGGTGATAAACTACCATTAAACACCAAGGTATACCCGGATGAAGTATAAGTTCCACTCGAAAAAATGGTCGTAGTAGCCGGAATATTTTTCATCCAAACTTTAAATGAATTAACCTGTGCCGGATTACCAATTTGTGAAAAAGAAAATGCGATTTGATTGATCGAATTCACAGTGAAATTATTTTCTCCAATTTCACTATTGGTATAAATGGATTCACTGACATGATATAAGCTCTGTCCGACAACACTATTATTGCTACTTGACAAATTCAAATCGATTTGAACTTGCTGTGCAGATGTAGATAAACAGGCGACCATCCAACATAGCAAAAAAAATAAATTCTTTTTCATATGACATTCTTTGTATCATTGATTCAACGTTGATTTTGAATCAATAACCGTTTTACTAGTACAACATTCTAACCTTGATTGTATGTTCTACTTTCCTTAGCAATTGAATTGCTTCTTTGCTGATATTTTTGTCAAGATCCAGTACAACATATCCGATTTCATCATTCGTTTTCAAATATTGTCCGAGAATATTTATTTTGTTCTTACTCAGCATCGAATTGATTTCTCCAAGAACACCTGGTACGTTTTTGTGAATATGAAGGATTCTGTGTGCACCTTCATGAGGAGGAAGTGCGAGAACAGGTACCGTATGTGAGCCTGTGGAAATTCCCTTTTCCAAGAATTGCAGCAGTTTTTGAGCAACGTCAATGCCAATGTTTCTTTGTGCCTCCTCAGTACTTCCACCAATATGCGGTGTGAGTAAAACATTTTTTATTCCGATTAATGGCGAACTGAATTCAGACCCATTCTTTTCGGGTTCGACAGGAAAAACATCAATGGCAGCTCCAGAAATTTCACCTTTGTTTATGGCTGATTTTAACGCTTCAAGATCAACAACATTACCTCTTGCATAATTGATCAGGATAGCACCTTTTTTGCAATGTTTCAAATTATTCCTGTTGATAAGATTCTTTGTGGAATCAAGTTCAGGAACATGTAGTGAGATGATGTCGCTTTTTGAAAGCACCTCTTTCAAAGACTTTGCATCAATGGCATTGCCCAGTGGGAGCTTGGTTTCCACATCGAAGTAAATAACTTTCATTCCCATTGATTCTGCCAATACGCTAACCTGACTTCCTATATTGCCATATCCGATCAAACCCATCGTCTTTCCCCTCAACTCATGCGAACCTGTCGCTTCTTTCAACCATATCCCATTTTGAGCAGCCGTATGTTTATCCGGAATTTTTCGCATAAGCATGATGGATGCCCCTATCACCAATTCTGCCACACTTCTGGTATTGCTATAGGGCGCGTTGAAAACAGCTACCCCATGTTGGGTTGCGGAACTAAGATCCACCTGATTCACCCCGATACAAAAGCAACCAATTGCCTGAAGAACTTTCGCATTTTCTAGGACTTTAGACGTAACCATAGTCTTGCTCCTGATGCCCAAAATATGCACTTGTCGTATTTCCTTAATCAGCTCATCCTCACCCAATGCTCCGGAGATACGCTTGATGCTTACATAGCCGGAATCTGTGAAAATACCAACCGCCTCTTTGCTGATATTTTCCAATAATAGAATATTGATCTTCTCTTTTGGATAACTCGTGTTTTTTTTATCCTTCATTTCAATTAAATCTTATTTTGCATAAAGATACCAAATACAATTATGCGTTATTCAAAACGTAACATCATACTATCTATTCTTATCCTCCTGATTATCGGGTTCATTTTCCGAAAATTTCTTTCACACAGAAATATACAAAACAAAAAGCAGGAAACCCAGCGATACCAGTTTCAAAAACCTCCGGCATTGCTTGAATCTGACAAAAACAGAGTCAATTTTATGACCGAAAAGGCAAAAGAATGGATAAAATCACATTTCTCTTCCTCAGCCTTTGCAGGTGGATATCTAATCAGTTGGAAAGGCCACACCCTGCTTGAAGGATATCAGGGCGAAACAGGAAAATCGGATCATAAAACCATAAACGAGCAAACCCCAATTCATATCGCTTCCATCAGCAAGACGTTCACAGCTATGGCCATTCTTAAACTTGTTTCTGAAAAGAAAGTGATAATTGACTCTCCGGTTAACACTTATTTGTCAGCGTTCAACTATCCGGGTATTACCGTAAAAATGTTGATGAACCATAGAAGTGGACTTCCCAAATATGAACATTTCATGGAAAAACTAGGCTGGTCCCAAAATGTTTTTGCGTCAAACAACGATGTTTTGAAATGGTTGACCGAAAAAAAATCTGAAATAGAAGATATTCAAAAGCCTGACACACACTTCAAATATTGCAATACCAATTTTGTTTTGCTTGCCCTCATTATTGAAAAGGTTACAGGTAAACCTTATCCCACTTATATGCAAGAGGAGATTTTCACTCCTATGGGAATGAATAACACTTTCGTTTACTCAGATAAAGATTCATCCAGAATCACACCCAGTTTCGAGTGGAGCGGAGGCAAATTCGCATTCAATCATCTTGACAAAATCTATGGCGATAAGAACATTTTTTCTACACCAAGAGATTTGTTAGTTTGGGATGAAGGACTTAAAAGAAGCAATTTCCTTGATCCATCCATGCTCGAAATGGCATATATGCCTTACAGCAATGAAAAAGCAGGCAGTAGAAATTATGGTCTTGGATGGAGAATGATCATCAACCCTGATGGAGAGAAACTGATTTACCACAATGGTTGGTGGCATGGAAACAATACTGTTTTTTTAAGATTACTAAACCAGGATGCCACGGTTATTGTCCTTGGTAATCAATACAACAGAGGCATTTATAAAGCAAAAGAGATACTCTCTATTTTTGATCCGAGATTTTCATCTGAAAAAACCGATGAATAATCATCCAAAAAAAGCATACGCCAAAAGAATTGATGATATGATTCCCACCAGATCCGCCAAAAGCATAGCACCAACTGTATATCGTGTATGCTTAACCGATATCGCTCCGAAATAAACGGCTATCACATAAAAAGTCGTGTCGGAAGATCCCTGAAGGATGCATGAAAGTCTTCCTGCAAATGAATCCGCTCCATAGGTTTTCATCGTATCCACCATCATACCCCTCGCTCCTCCTCCACTGAATGGCTTGATCAGAGCGGTTGGTAATCCGTCAACAAAACGGGTGTCTGAGAATAACATTGAAAATCCAGACTTGAACATTTCTATGATGCCGTCAAATACACCGCTAGTTCTAAGCAAACTGATAGCCACCAGCATACCAACCATGTAAGGAATGATTCTTACAGCCGTTTCAAATCCATTTTTGGCACCTGAAACGAAAGCATCGAATATGTCTATCTTTTTATACCATCCTCCCAAAACAATCAACAGAAAAATCAGCAGTATCAAGCCACTGCTTAATGTTCCTGAAAAGAGATTTACTGATTCCGAATCCATGGAATGGATCAGCATGATCAAAGCTGCAATGAGGATAGAAATGCCAAAGATCCAAGCAAGAATGACAGGCTGTAGCAGATTTATTTTTTGTTTGAAGGAAACAATCATCATCGCAGCCATTGTGGCCAAAAAAGTAGCGATCATACATGGAATGAAAATATCCATGGGATTTGCTGATTTCGCAGCCGTTCTTAGTGCAATGATACTGACAGGGATTAATGTAAGTCCGGATGCATGCAAACAAAGGAACATGATCTGCGAATTGGATGCTGTGGATTTGACTGGATTCAGTTCCTGCAAACTTTCCATGGCTTTGATTCCGAATGGCGTCGCCGCATTGTCCAGCCCCATAAGATTGGCAGAAAAATTCATCATCATATGTCCCATTGCAGGATGTCCTTTGGGGACCTCAGGAAAAATACGAGTAAAGAAAGGTCCAATGATCCTAGATAAAAAACGTATACCGCCTGCATTTTCCGCAATCGCCAAAATGCCCATGAATAATGCTAGGAGTCCGATGAGTTTCAGACAAAGATTGACAGCAGTTTGACAGGTTTCTATGATTCCATCAGCAGTTTGAATTCGGTAAGTTTGAACCGAGCCGTCTGAATATTCTATATGTTTGAGCTGATTTCCTTTTTCTTGTAATATTGAAACAGATGAAGCCGAGTCAGCAATTCCTTTATGAACTGAAACACGTATCGTATCGCCTGTTTTTCCTGTAACCATGTTGGAAAGGATATCCTTATGATTGTTGGAAAAAAAAATAAGGAAGGAAGCGTATACTATAGCTATTAACACAAAGGCAGACCAAATCCTACTTAGAGCCATTTTGTTTTTTTTCTAAGTTAGGGAAATTTGATCGAAATTGATTTCTTGGGTCGACAATTGTGTCTGAATCCTTTTTTGTGCTGTTTTAAAAAACAAACATCCAAACGAAAAATGGCATAATCATAAATTATTACTCACAAATTCTTATTTCTTCAAGCGCAAAATGCAACAATAAAAAATAATCTTTCTTCTGCATTTCTTTGTCTGTTGGCGCAGGTCTCTGACCGGTGTCTACAAGAGCAAACAGAACCAATAAACGCATTTTCTTTCTTCTTCATTTCTTTGTCTTGATACAAAGAAACGAAGCAAAGAAAAATCAAGGCAAACCCGATCGCTCCGCGCGTTTTGCCTTGCTAAGCTCACATTCGCAAATAAATTAGCTGAAGACTTAAACAGCAAACAACAAACCCCAGACAACAAACATCCATGATATAAAAATCACAAATCCAAAGTCACAAATCATCAATCATCAACGACTGCTTCATTTTTTGAACAAGAAGAATAACGATCAAACATTGAATCTGAAGTGCATGATATCTCCATCCTGAACCAGGTATTCTTTTCCTTCGATTCTGAGTTTCCCATTGTCTCTGCAAGCAGATTCTGATCCATATTGAACGAAATCGTTGTATGCGATGACTTCCGCTTTTATGAAACCTTTTTCAAAATCTGTATGAATGACACTTGCGGCCTGAGGCGCTTTCCATCCTTTCTGGATGGTCCATGCTCTAACTTCCTGCACACCTGCGGTAAAATAAGTGGACAAGTTCAAAAGTTGATAGGTTGAATGGATGAGTCTGTCCAATGCGGGCTCAGTCATTTTATATTCGTCCATGAACATCTTACGGTCTTCGGGATCTTCCATTTCTGCGATTTGCGCTTCGATGGCATTCGTCATAACGATAACTTCATTCCCTTCGCTTTTCACTGCTTCAATCAATGCTTGTGAATGTTTGTTACCGGTGTGCATGGATGCTTCGTCCACGTTTGCCACGTAAAGGATGGGTTTATCTGTTAACAGAAAAATATCGGCAATGGCGGCTTTTTCTTCTTTGGTCAATCCAAGAGAAAGAATGTTTTTCCCATTGTTTAGATGATCCATGCATCTCTTCAGAACTTCATATTCCGCTTTCAATTTTGCATCGCCCTGTTTGAGCATTTTTTCTGCCCTTTGCATTTTTCTTTCCACACTCTCCATGTCTTTCAGCTGCAATTCGGTTTCGATGATTGACTTATCTCCCACCGGATTGATCGGTCCTTCATCACGTAAAATATTCTCGTCTTCGAAACAGCGAATGACATGAATGATGGCATCCACCTCTCTGATGTTGGCCAAAAACTTATTTCCCAATCCTTCTCCTTTACTAGCTCCTTTCACCAATCCGGCGATATCAACAATTTCAATCTGGGTAGGAACCACACGATTGGGTTTCACAAGTTCCTCCAATTTGTTCAATCTGGGATCTGGCACATTTACTAGGCCTGTATTGGGTTCTATGGTACAGAAACGGTAATTGCTTGCTT
>JAURKN010000215.1 GCA_030831725.1 Ferruginibacter sp. | reverse complement strand
TAATTTCCTTCACCAATCCAACCTGTCTGTTTTTCTTCATGTTCACCCAGCATCCAACCTGTATTTCTCCACCTATTACATCGTAGTTCTCTTGGATTTTTTTATTGTGTTTTTCCGCTTGAAAGTGCTGTTTTTGTCCGGTCAATGTTTGCTGAATCATTCGTATAACTTCATCCTTATTTTCCGACTTTCTCCATTCCATCACGAGGGCTTTCAATTTTCGTTCTGTATCTCTGATGTAGTTCAGCTTTTCTTCTGATAATTTATTTTTAAGTCTGAGTTTTTCCATTTCCTGGCTGTGGGATTCCTTACTCAAGATGATTTGCATCTCTTTTTTCAACTTTTCATTTTCTTTGAGTAAAGCAGTCAGTTCCGATTTTTCCTTGCTTAATACTTGTTGCAGCTGTTCGGTTTGATTGAGCAGTTTGTCCAGATGAAATTGATTTTCATCAACTCTTTTCCTTGCTTTATCAATCAATTTCTTATCCAATCCTATTCTTTCTGCAATGGAAAAAGTGTAAGAGCTACCCGGTGCTCCGATTTTCAATCTATATAATGGAAGCAGATTTTTTTCATCAAACTGCATCGCTCCGTTGAAAACACCCTGCACCTTATTGGCCATGATTTTCAGATTGAGATAATGGGTTGTGACCACTCCGATGGCATGTTTGAACGCAAGCTCTTCCACTATCACCTCCGCAAAAGCCCCTCCCAGATTGGGATCTGATCCACTTCCCAGTTCATCAATAAAAAAAAGCGTTTTACCATTCGCGTTTTCCATGAATTGTTTCATGTGTGTCAAATGGGCCGAATAGGTACTGAGCTCGAATTCGATGCTTTGTGTGTCTCCGATATGGATCATCATCTGTTTGAACAGGCCAAGTTCGCTGTCCGCACTAGCCGGAATAAGCAAACCAGATTGAAACATGATTTGCAACAATGCGATGGTTTTCAGTGTAACTGTTTTACCTCCCGCATTCGGTCCGCTGATGACCAAAATCCTTCGATTATCGTCGAGGTTGATGGATACTGGTATTGTGGGTTTTCCTGATTTTTTGTTGTGCAACAAGAGCAAAGGATGGTAAGCATTGATCAGTGCAACAACAGGCTTATCTGACATTTTTGGTAATTCTCCACCAAGATCCTGTCCTAATTTGGCCTTTGCTCGGATGAAATCAAACTCACCCCCTATTTCGATGTATCGGCTTAACAGCGGGGCATACATGGAAAGTTGTGCTGTCAATGTCAATAATATTCTTCGTATTTCTATGGACTCCTCGTTTTCCAGTGAAAAGATCTCATTGTTGAGTCCCATGGTTTCTTCGGGTTCAATGAAGCTTGTTCTTCTGCTATCGCTTTCCGCGTGTAAGATGCCCTTCACCATTCTTTTATGTTCCGCATATACTGCCAACACTTTCCTTCCATTCATGAAGCTCTCTTCGATATCCGCGAGATATCCGGATTTATTTAATTTGGATACAATTTTATCGAAGACTTTTCTCAGCTCGTTTCTTTTTCTGAACAATTGCATTCTGATGTCGGAAAGTGCTTCGCTTGCGTTGTCTTTCACAATCCCTACATCATCCAATACGTCATCAATCAGTTCCCGAATACATTTTTCATAATATGAATTGTCCAACACTTTGGACATGTTTGGATACGCGATTCTTTTTTCCTCGTCGAACCATCTGAAGATCTGGTGGGCATTGTCTACCAGCTTTCTGACCGAATTGAATTGTTCAGCTGTAAGCATTGCTCCTGGGATTGAAAGCAGCTTGATTGTTTTTGAAAGATTGCCATTGAAATCATTGGGAAAATATAGACCGGCATCTAAAATGGATTTGTATTCATAGGTTTGATTCAATTCCAAATAAAGAAAATCTTTGCGCGTGTGTACCCTGATTTGTTCCAGTCTTTTCAGTCCGTATTCCGTTCTGCAATGGGAAGCCACCAAAACTTTAATTTTGTCAAATTCTGTTTGAGCAGGTGTCGATTCAGGGAAGAATTTCATCGGTTGCGAAATTGCGATATTTTTGGTCTAATGCCTGAAAAAAAACGGCTGAAGCATTATTTTTTGTCAAATAGAAACATTGTTGATGTAAAATTGTTCTGAATAAATAAACAAAACAAGAACTATGGAAAAGATTGCGACATTAGGAAACGGGTGTTTTTGGTGCACAGAAGCAGTTTTTATGAGATTAAATGGAGTGATTAAAGTTACATCTGGTTATTCCGGAGGACATATGGAAAATCCGGATTACAAATCGGTATGTGGGGGGAACACCGGACATGCTGAATGTCTGCAAATCATTTATGACGACAATCAAATCCAATTTGAAAATCTTTTGGAAGTTTTTTGGGGCACACATGACCCAACTACGTTGAACAGACAGGGCGGCGACATAGGTACACAATATAGAAGTGTCATTTTTTATCATGATCAGGAACAAAAAGTAATCGCTGAATCATACATACAACAACTCACCGAAGCCAAAACATTCAAAGACACGATAGTTACTACATTGGAGCCCTTTACCCTCTTTTACCCTGCTGAAGATTACCATCAAAACTATCTCGCTCTTAATGGAAGCAATCCATACTGCCAGTTAGTGGTGAAACCTAAAGTTGAGAAATTTGAAATGAAGTACGCCGACAGATTAAAAAATAAAAAATCTTAAAAAAAAGATTAAAATACTTGCAACTCGAAATTTAATTAAGTAGCTTTACTTAGTAATCAATTCGTAGCCCTATACCAACCTAGAAACACGCCTGCGCTAATTGATATCCGTAATCCCCTATCCTCTCGAATTACTTTAATCCTTCTTACCTGTGAGCCGTTTTTTATCATTTCAAAAAAAACGATTATGCTTACTGTTTTTCAAAAAAATTCCACTTTGGCTACCATGTTGGCCATGATTATCACGCTTTCAGCACAGGCACAAACACCGATCCGTCCTTTCAGCCAAGTTTATTCTGAAAATCTAAAAGGCGGTGTGACAATGTTTGGAAATACGATTCTAGCTTCTGCGACAAGTCCAAACAATGTTATGAATCAGACCAGCAATCCAAACAACGGAGCTGGAGGATTGGGGTACAGTTCATATGGCAATGACGGAAGAAATATGGAAGAAATTGACATTGACAACTCCGGTTCTACTCGTAACTCTTCCTCTGCCGACCTTATTTTACCGGCAGGTACAAACCGAGTGAAATTTGCCCGTTTATACTGGGGTGGAAAAATAAACACATCTATTGTTACCGCAAATCCGGACACACTGAGAAAAGTAAAAATCCGCAAAGGAAACAGTGGTGATTATTTCAATGCTATAACACCTACAGTAAATGTAGATCAGTATTCATTCTCGCCTGTCGAGAAGTCGTATCAGTCTTTTGTAGACATCACTTCTTTTGTAAACTCAAATGGTGGAGGTACATATACTGTGGCTGATATTCCTGTTTCTCCGGGAAGTTCATCAAATGGTGGAAAATTCGGAGGATGGTGCATTGTTGTGGCATATGAAAATCTTACCCAGCCTTACAACAGTATTCGTTTGTACGATGGATTTGCTCAGGTATATGACAATGGTAATATCAGCTATCTAACCATCAATCTTACCGGTTTGAACGTACCAAGCACTCCACTTCTTTCGAATGAGGCTGTCATGGGTACTATGGCATGGGAAGGTGATGCCAATCTGGGTGCCACTTCAGCGAATCCTGCAGGTGATTTCATTAAAGTGAACAATGTAACCGCTTCAAACGCTGCAAATCCTGCTGCTAATTTCTGGAATGGTTCAATCACAAAGAATGGCGCTTATGTTACTTCAAAGAATCCGAATTACAGCAACCAAATGGGAATTGATATCGATGAGATCAATGTAGGAACAGGATACAATATCGCACCTAACGCAACCAATGTTACTGTTCAGTTTGGAACAGAAGCCGATATGTATTTCCCTAGCATCTTCACCTTCAGCATCCGTGTTAAAGATCCTACAGTGGTTTTGGATAAATCAGTTACAGACGCCAACAACAACGGCTTCGTAGAATCATTGGAAGAATTGACTTATACCCTTTCCGGTTCAAATCAAGGTGATGGATCGTCTTACAACACTTATATCGTCGATTCTCTTCCTAACAATGTAACATATGTAGCCAACTCACTCGAAATTGTAAACGCACCAGGACTTACTTCCGGATTCAGAACAGATGCTGCGGATAACGATCAGGCATTTTATGGTTCAGTAGGCAATAGAAATTACGTGAAGTTCTTCATTGGAACAGGAGCAAATGGCACTACAGGTGGAGAACTTCCTGTTGGTCCTTCAAGCGCATATGCTGTAAGATTCAAAGTGAAGTCGCAGTCTATTCCAGGAAGTATAATCAATACCGCACGCATTTACGGAAATTCAGTGGTTGGAGATCTTTTCACTGATGACGGTACTGCAGTAATCGGTGAAGCAGGTGGACCTACTCCAGTAAAAATGACTTCATTCACTGCAACCTTATTGAACAGAAACTCAGCTTCTTTGCAATGGAGTACAGAATCTGAAATCGACAACGACTACTTCGAAATTCAAAGAAGTTTTGATGGTATCCGTTTCGAATCAAGAGGAAAAGTTTTTGGAAATGGCACAACGAACATGAGTCATAACTATCAGTTCAACGATGCCACCAATGCAGCACCAGTTGTTTATTTCAGACTGAAAATTGTTGATCGTGATGGCAAATATGCTTTCTCTAAAGTGATCGCTTTGAAAACGAATGGCAACATTTCAGTTGAAAAGTTCAACGTATATCCTAACCCGTTTGTAAGCAACATCAAAGTTTCTTTAAACAGTCTTTCAGATGTGAATGCTACAATGAGAGTACTCAGCTTCGATGGCAAAGAAGTGCTTCGTCGCACAGTAGCTGTTCAAAAAGGAGACAACATCGTCGTGCTTAACGACTTCGGAACAATTCCTTCAGGCAATTACATCCTGGAAGTAACAACCGCAAATGACAAATTCATCAAGAAAATAATGAAAAACTAAGTTCAACCAATCCATCCAAAAGCGGCAACCTTTGTGTTGCCGTTTTTTATTTCATCACCCTTTTCAATTCCAATATATTTTGTGGATTGGGATTTAGATTTCTGATTCCTTTTTGATAAAAATGAACAACCTGATCGTACCACAACGGTATTACGGGAAGCTCTTCTGAAATGATTCCGTCCATAATCAGGAACATCGAATCTCTTCTTTTCTTATCCGTTTCCGCCTGTACATTTTCATAAAAAAGATCAAAATTATGATTGGCAAAACGGGTATAATTCGGTGGGGCGGGACTTTTCCCATAAAGTACACTGAAATAATTGGTGGGATCAGGATAATCGGCTATCCAGCTTCCTCTGAAAAAAGAGACATCTCCTGAGGACATCTGTTCGAGTAAAACTGATTTTTGGATCACATCGAGTTTGCATTGTATGCCTAATTTATTGAGTTCGGAACAAATGTAACTTCCCAATGAAGAATAATTAGGTACTGTAGTTAAAACAATAACTGGCTTGGCTGATAATGTTGTATATCCGGAAGAATCAAGATATTTTTTAGCTAAGGTGAGATTGAATATTTCAATTGATTTTTGCTCATGGTATGCATTTAATCCGCCGGGAACAAAACCTTTATCTGCAGGAACTCCAATTGAATTTCTGAGATAAAAAAGCAGTTTTTTTCTATCGATGGCATGAGATATGGCTTTACGGAGGAATTTCTCAGAAAGCGCATTATTTTCTTTGCGCATCATATTTATCCCAAGGTACTCGGTATTCAGGAAATCGGATTTTTTCAATTGTATTTTCCCGTTCCATTTTTTTTGCAATTTCCCTGATTTGGTCAGCAATTCATCTTTGAATGAAGGATCCACATCATTCATGAAATCAATTTTATTCTGTTGAAAAGCGATGAATTCCGCTGATTTTCCTGGCAAAAAAGTGATTTGAACACCATCTAAATACGGAAGTCTTTTTCCGGAGATATCCGTTTCAAAATAATGTTGATTTTTGGTTAAGGTTATCGCCTGATTTTCATGCCAACTTACAAAACGAAATGGCCCGGTTCCAATCGGTTTTCTGGAAAACTCCTTTCCGTAGTATCGGACTGCTTCGTAGGGAACCACGGAACAATAAGGCATACTCAGAATACCCAAAATAGGCGTGAATGGTTTTTTCAAAGTAAGTACGAAAGTGCTGTCGTTCGGAGCGGAGAAAGGTTTTAAAGTATCTACTGGTTCATTCAAGACCCACGCGCCCGGACTTGCTGTTTCAGGACT
>JAURKN010000214.1 GCA_030831725.1 Ferruginibacter sp. | reverse complement strand
TTGCCGCTCAGTTGCATCAATTTGACCCTATTTTGCTAACCGGTGTTTTTTTGCCCCAGTCAAGCTATGCCAATCTTTGGGCGTTTCCAGATGGAGTAGGGGCTCCGATGTTTGTACCTCATTTGGAAGAGTCAGATGAGGAGTTGGTTGAGAAAAACATCATGAAATTCGAACAGCTATGCAGAAAGGAGGGAATTGAGTACCGTGTTCACAAGGATTTTTATGACTTGGCAATGCCGGAGTTGAAAAAAGAATCAAGATTTTCAGATTTGATGATCATTTCAGCGCAACACTTTTACGAAGAAAATGGGGAAGATACTCCGAATCATTATCTCATAAATGCACTGGAGGAAATGGAATGCTCTGTTATTGTCGTACCTGATGAATATGAATTTCCAGGAGTCAATATCATCGCATATGATGGTAGCGAGGCCTCTGTTTTCGCCATAAAACAGTTCGCTTACCTTTTGCCTGAATTATGTACCAATCCCACATTATTGACTTATCTGCATCCTGATGCGTCTGAGAAAATTCCTTTTGAACCCTATATCGAAGAATTGGCAGCCCGTCATTTTTCCGACTTGACCGTTTCAAAGATTGAACTAGACGCGAGAAAATATTTCACTACATGGATCAGCGAAAAAAAATCCGCTTTGGTCATTTCGGGTTCTTTTGGAAGAAGCAGTTTTTCACAAATGCTCAAAAGGAGTTTTCTTGCTGAAGTCATCAAACAACATTTGATACCCGTTTTTATCGGACATAAATAAACATTCATGAAAAAAATTATTGCTGCTTTTGATGGATTGAATTTTTCAGAATCCAATTTGAAATACGCTCTACAAATCGCGGAACTGGAAAAAGGTCATTTGACAGGTGTTTTTTTAGATGACAGAACTTACACAAGTTATAAGATATATGACCTTGTTTTTGAAGAAGGGGTATCTGAGTCCAAAATGTCGAAATTAAGGCATGAAGACCAAGATAAAAGAAAAGCCGCCACAAACAAATTCGAACAGGAATGTGTGATACATAAGTTGAATTTCAATGTTCATCACGACAAAAATTACGCCATAAAAGAGTTGATCCATGAGTCCATTTTCGCAGACTTGCTCATTGTTTCCCGTCAAGAATCATTTACGCACCATCAAGAAAAATTTCCATCCCATTTTATAAAAGAAACTCTTTTATCTGCACAGTGCCCGATACTATTGACTCCTGAAGCGCACCACATAACAGAAAAAATTATTTTTTTATACGACGGTCACCCCGATTCTATTCTAGCTTTAAAGATGTTTGTTTACCTCCTGCCTGGTTTTCTGAATTTGCCTATTGAAGTGATTTCAGTGAAAGCAATGGAAGATAATCTTCATCTTCCGGATGGTTTTTTGATGAAAGAATGGATTAAAAAATATTTCAGCAAATCTGAGTTTGTTGTTTTGAAAGGAATTCCGGATTTGGAAATAGTTGCTCATTTACAAAGGGAACAGTCATCATGTATGGTTGTTTTAGGTTCATACCATAGATCGGGTTTTTCGATGTGGCTTCGGTCGAGCATGGCTGATGTGTTGGCCAAAAACTTTGATATGCCACTTTTCATTTCGCATCAAAGCAAATAGGATTGGATTCGCTTACACATATAGCCTTGGGCGCTTGTATCGGAGAAGCTTTTTTTGAACGAGGATTCGGAAAAAAGGCGATGTGGTGGGGTATCATGGCACAAAGCATCCCCGATATTGATTTTATAGCTTCTTTCTGGATGGACATCCCTTCTGCACTATTGGCCCATAGAGGGTTCACTCATTCTATTTTATTCTCCATCCTCGCTATACCTATCTTTTCCTTAATTGCTGAAAAATGGCACAGGCCTCATAATATCCGGCTAATAAAGTGGATCGGTTTTTTTAGTGCAGCCATATTTATACACATTTTCATTGATGCTTTTAATTCATACGGGGTAGGCTGGTTTGAACCGTTCAGTCACAAACGAATTTCCTTTAACACACTTTTTGTTGCTGATCCTTTTTTTTCAATCCTTCCATTTATTTCCGCGTTGTTTTTGATAGTATCAAATGCGCATCATAGATTAAGGGGAATATTCTGGAAAATCGGATTGATTTCTCCTTTTTTATATCTTGGTTATTCCGTTTTCAATAAACAAATCATAATCAATAAGCTCCAAAGTGAATCTAAAACCTTTAAAGAAAAGCATATAGAAATTTTTACTACTCCTGCACCTTTTCAAACCTGGTTATGGTATGTGATCATCAAGCAGGATTCTGGCTCATACATCGGATACATATCTGTATGGAAAAATAAACATGACTTTAAATCTCATTATTATCCACTAAACAATAATTTGGTTGAAAAAATTGACAATCATGAATCTCTACAAAAATTGATGCGATTTTCTCAAGGTTATTACACCTTGGAATCAAGAGACAGTATAGTTATTTTTAACGACCTTCGATTTGGCCAAGTGTTGGGATGGAAAAACCCACGAAATCCTTTCGTTTTTCATTTCGACTTGAACCACCAGGATAATAATGAATTGCTGATACAAAGGGGACGTGCAGCAGGCTGGAATGCAGACGAATGGTTAGATTTTTACAAAGTGGTTTTTGACTTGCCTTTAGGACGTTTGAAATAAAATGTTGTGAAAGCTAGTATCCATTCCAAAAAGAAATAGCATAGCCATCTGTAAAATTGAGCAAAAGGGTTATGTCTGATATGGTTTTTTTTGAGATTGATCATTTTACAATCATTATCAATGATATTTTGGATATTATTTCTCACATCATTGCAAAAAGTCTTGTCTGAAATATCAACATTGAACTCGATGCTGACGTACGTGCTCAGATTGTTCATGTTGTATGAACCGATGGTCATCCATTTCCGGTCACAAATCGCAAGTTTGCCATGAAGGATATTTTTTTGATACTCATATACCTTGATTTTATGTCTGAAAAGCCAATCATAAAGCCACCTTTCCGCATGTTTTGAGATGGTGATATCAGATCTTCCGGCAAGTATGACGATGATATTAATTCCTCTTTGGGCTGCTCTGATCAGAGCTCTTCTGATGGTTTTCCCTGGTAAAAAGTAACTGCATAAGATTATGATCTCATCCTCAGCTGTTCTGAACATTTCGAGATAGCTCGTAGAAATCTCATTCAGGTGTTTGGTCCAGTCGTTTCTTCGTGTTCTTATTTTGGTATTTCCAAAATATGTCTCATTTTTTGTCGGGGATATTGACTCATCTTCAGTTTTCCACAGATTTTCATCCCACCATGTTTTGCAATATTTAAAAATATCGCCAACGGAATTTCCTTTGATTTCTATGGCAAAATCAAGCCATGCTCTTTTATCCAGTATGTCATTATATCTGTCTGCAATATTTATGCCGCCCACCAATGCTGTATCCCTATCGAAAATGGCTATTTTCTGGTGTAGTCTTCTTCCGAAATAGTAGGATTTCCCTCTTAAAAATGGCTCAAAAAACTGCAAATAAACTCCTGCTTGTCTCAAACGATGAATGTTTTCATTGGATATTGATGAAGCGATACCATCAACCAACACAAATACCTTGCAATTTCGATTTGATGCTTCAATCAATGATTTGATAATGTTTTCCCCCGTTATATCATCTTTGAAGATATAGGCATGGATGATGATTTCTTTCTTTGACCCGATGATATGTGACTTCATCAAATCAAAATAAATTCTTCCGCTCTGAATCAGTTTTACATTATTGTTATCGCAAAATCCATTCTTCTCCATTTCTTTATTTTATGATGATTGTGATTCAGTAAACGAATATCTGTTCCTGACAACATTCAATCGGATTGGTTGATTTTGGGACAATGATGGATAATACACCATCTTTATATTGAGCCTGTATGAAAGCGGTATCCGCATTTTCAGGCAGTTTGATTTTGCGTCTATAAGTCACAATATCAATTTCCTGAACCTGAAATTGATTGTGTTTTTTCTTTTCATGATCAAACAGTACAGAAATTTCCAAATGATGATCATTCAGAACAATGCGAAATGATTCTCTGCTAACGCCGGGAACCATCATTTCCAAAAAAATCATTTCGTCATTTTCCTTTATATTGATGGCGGGCTTCACCGCATTCTTCTCATTTCTTAATACAGAATCACTTTCCTTTACAAATGCTTGATGGGGTACGAAATTGCCAGGATAAATTTCTTGAGTTTTCATGTGATTGATTTTCCGTGAATTTCAATTAATTCGTTTTCAAATTCGATGATCTAGAATAGCTCTTGATATGACAAAAAAAATCCCGTTAGATTGTAACGGGATCTTCTGTATCTAGATATCTTATTTAATCTTCAAATGCATAAGCAGGCTCTTCGATCGAAAGTTTGTTTTCAACGGTTACAACTCCCGGTGCTGACCATACTGCGTTTTCCGCATCTTCTTTTTCTGCAAACGATCTGACTTTACCTCTCAAAATGACCTTGCTTCCCAATACTTCAGCAGAAATTCTAGCGGCATCAATGTTGGCAGAACGCTGAAAACTAGATGTGATTTTCTGTTGCAGCTCAAATGGTGTAATTTTTGGTTTGACTGCAATCAAATTGGTTACGAATCTAACGCCAATCAGATTTTCCACTGCAGTTTTAGCTTGGTTTCTCTGATATTCCCATTCAACTTCACCTTCCAGTTTCACATTTCCATCCTCAACACTTACTTTGATTCTGTCTTCCGGAATCATCGTGTGCCACTTGAGCGCATTGATGCTGGCCTCTGCAATCTCCGTATCAGTTTTCCGATATGCAGGTGACAAACCAACCTGAATGTCCTCAGCGATCGCTTTTACTCCTGCTACTTTTTTAGTTGCTTTTTCGGCCATGACTTTTTTGGAATAAGTGTCTACTTGTCCCGACAATGTGACGATGCCGTTTTTGACCGATACGCCTATTTGTGCGGCATTCAAATAAGGTTCCCATTTCAGCTGGTCGATCACGTCTTTTTGAATTTCAATGTCTGTTTTCATTTTGTTTATATTTATGTTTATTAATAGAAAGAACAAAGGAATCAATTGTAAGGGAGTCGGGGAATGATTTGAAACATATCAAATTATGATAGTGCAAAATCTAAGCATGACTCAAATGTGACAATGCAAGGTTATTGATTTCTTTCTCAGCCAATATGCTCAATTCCCTGTCAATCATTTTTTCATTCGACTCGCATTCGTAAAATAAAACCGCTATTCTTTCTTTGCCAAGTGTGTGTGCAAAAGATGCAGAAGTGCCGAATGTTCCGATTTTATAATGATTGATGTTTTGTACACTGGCCAATAAGCCGGCATCACGAACATTGAAATCGCTGCAGTTTTTCATTTTTTCCTCAGCATCGTTTATGAATGCGTTCATGATGGAATGTTGGAATGGATATCCCGTTATCGATTCTTCTTTTAAAAAAGAATTGAGTCTTACAATCTGATGCTTTACCAAATCATGATACTTGATCAAAATGTCTTTCAATTTTGCGGATCTTGCTTGCTGAATCCAAATTGGAAGTGTTCTTTGCAACAATTCCTCCGCTCCGATGAATCTGCTGATTTCTTCATCTAAAAGTTGGTGTAGTGTGTTTGTTTGATGCATTTTTTTATCGCGAATCTACATTTCGATGACATTGATTTGAAATGATGAAGGTCAATGTGTAATGGAACTTCTGTCATTGTCGCTATTATCTCAATCCATTTATTTTGGTTTGTATTCAACACAAAAAATGCAGAAGAAAATAAAAAGAGAAATAGTATTTGTACCCCTGGATTCAAATCCGGAATTCAATGCCGATTTGGATCAGGAAAGTGAAATATTCATTGATGAGAACTTCACATCTACAGAAGAGTCTACAGAAATTGAACCGCCTGAAAATATAGAACATATTAAAGGCCCTGAATTAAATAACAATCATAAAAAACAACCATCAGCATGACGCCATTCGCTCCGGTTCAAACCGATATTATGAAATTGGATGTGAAAAGCAAATCTTTTCAACAAAATGAAGTGATACCCAGAAAGCACACTTGCGACGGGGTAAACATCAGTCCGTC
>JAURKN010000213.1 GCA_030831725.1 Ferruginibacter sp. | reverse complement strand
GGCATATAAAATTCAGGGCCTTGATATATGATGATGTTGATGGTGTCATAACTCGGACATCCGCCTGGAGTATATGCTTTGAGATAATATGTTTTATCCTGATTTACTATTGCAATCGGATTTGAAATACCGGTATTGCTCAAACCTTCGCCAGGACTCCATGAATAGCTTATTCCACCGCTTGCCTGAAGTTGAACAGGTTGACCTGCGGCTACTATGGTATCATTGCCTGCAAATGCATTGGTACCGTAAATATTGATCACATCACGTAACGTGTCTGATGAACATCCGTCTCCGGAAATAACATATAACGTTACAGGATATGCGCCGTTTGCCTGATAGATATGTGTGAAAGATGGAAGGGATTGAACCGTTCCATCTCCCAAATTCCAATGCCACTGCGTGATGTTGGTGGGTATTCCAGTTTCTTGGCTGCTGAAAAACACCGGATCGAATTTGCAAGTGTCCTGAAAATCAAATTGAATTTTAGGTGTTCTTACCAGTTTGAAAGTTTTATATACAGTATCGGAGAAACATCCGAAACTGCTGGTCACTGCAAGTCCTACCTGCTGATTGCCAAATGGAAAATATCCTCTCGTCGGATTCTGATTGGAAAATACGATGTTGTTGTGTATCCAGCTCCACTGTGCGGATTGTCCATTTTGCATGGCGGATGCATCTGTAAAAAGCAAACTGCTGTCTCCGCAAATTACCGGACTCATGATAAAATCCGGAGCTGGTTTATCAGCCACGGTAAGGATAGCATTAAGGGTATCGGAAACGCATCCTCTCTCGTTAGTCACAGTATGCTGTATCGGATACGATCCCGCACTTGGAAAAGTGAAACGCGGATTACAATTGTTTGAAACCTGACCATTCCCGAGATTCCACCAACAGGATGAAATAGAATGTCCGTCGGTGGTATAGGATGAATCTGTCAGTGTGATTGCCTGTCTCTCGCAAGGTATGGTATCAAAAAAATCAGCTTTGGGTTTATCAACCACAAAAACAGTTTTGGTGATGGTGGTACCCGGACAAAGATTGGATCCATTGCCTGATGTGGTGAGTGTTACTGTATAACTTCCAGGTGCTGGAAATGTATATGAAGGATTCTGATTGGAAGAGGTGAATCCGGGATCGTTTGATGTCCATTGCCAAAAATTCACAAGACCACCGCTCAATTGCGATTGATCGGTAAATGTGGTAGGAGTTCCTATACAAACCGAATCGGTAAATGTGAAATTACTTACAGACCTTGGAAGAATACGAATGGTACGAACCAAGGTATCTGAGAAACATCCTTCATTTGTTCCCACCACCATTTGTATTGTTTTTATGCCATCTGTGTTGTAGGTTGATGTGGGATTGGAGATGGTGGAAGTCAATCCTCCGTTGTCGAAATTCCAATACCAACTGTTGATGCTTCCAGTTGCGGATGTTGAATTAGACGTGAATTGAATCGCATTGGAAAGACAGCTGTCGTTATATGTGAATGAAGCGACAGGCTTCGCTCCGATATACACTTGACGAGTATATGTCTCCTCACAACCATCAAGAGCAATCACCCGATATGTTACGGTAAAGTCTCCTGATGTACTGTAAACGTGTGATGGGTTAGCATTGACGGAATCGATGTTTGATCCATCTCCGAAATTCCAGTACCATTTCACCAGGTTTGAGAAAGTAGTTGTAGAATCAAAAAAAGTGATAGATTCTCCAACACACTTTCTTTGTGTTGGTGCAAAGTTGAAACCGGGTGTCAAAGGACTGCAAAATCGCTGTAGATTTGAGAGTCCTCCTGTAGCACCTGTAAATCCCCAATAAACCAATCCGTTTCCGGCAAAAACTGTATTCACCAGATTCCTGACTGCGGATACCCTTTGCTGTCCATCAAAAAAAACCGTCATGGTAAACAAGGTCGCATCCCACTTAATCCTCAGTTTGTGTGTGTTGCAATCCTCCACATTCAAACTCGTTGCGGATGCCTGTGTCGGAGGTGTGAGCGTGTTGGCTGTATAATGACTCAGGTCGCCGTTCAATTGTATCGCAATGTGATCGTAAGTAGGATCATTATGATCTATGTTTCCGGGATCTCTGTTGCTGTATGTGTCTATGGTTACAGCAAGGGATGGGTTGAAGCCTGCACATGCAAGTCCCCCACCACCGGTAAATGTGGATGTCCTTGTCGGACTCAATGGTTGAAGTACAAAAGCGATTCCATCGGCACCTCCATCCGAACAACCCAGAAATACATCGAAGGTGAAATCAAAAGATTGATTGAGATTGATGCGATTCACATTCCAAACTGCACCTCTTTGATTTGAATTGTTTGAGGTAAGTGTGTAACATCTGCAACTTTCGCGTATCGCATTTCCAACCGCGTTGTATTGGGAATAGGATCGAGTTGCAGTCAGTGAAATCAAAGTCGCAAAAAGAAAAAATATAAACCGGTTGTTCATCTGTTTGAATTGATCTTTAGTTCTCTGCGAATCATTTTCCTTTTAGAAAATACCTCAATGAAACCTCATGTGCGTTACCTCCGCCATCAAATACACTCAATGGTGTCTGATACTGATCGAATGCATAACCGATAGATAATTTTTGATTGAGCGTAACTCCTGCAAATGCCGCAAAGTCTTGATTCATATGAAAGTTGAATCCAACCCAGAACAATTTCTTATGCTCAATCCTGGCTCCGGCTTCCACATCAACAGGTGCGTTTGAAGACAACTTTACCATGAAGTTCGGTATAATCACATTGTCTTCATCTGTTTTCCAATTGTAACTTCCCATGAAATAATAATGACGGTATAATCTACCTTCCACATTGGTTGCCGATTTGATGAAATCGAGTTTGGATTGCACCAGCTGTTTCGCGGAAGCACCCAACTGTAATGTTGGGGATGTATAATACACTCCGAAAGCGGCATCACCTGTAGTATAAGATGCTGGGCCGGCTAACAGCGGATCTCCCGGGATGTATTTTTCTATTTTCAGCTTGTCTATTCTCTCCTGCATGAATTGTCCGGACAATCCCAACATGAGTCTTTTCTTTTCCGCAAAAGGTATGCTGTAGGAAACACACAATTCCCCGCCTGTTCTAGCTGTTGGACCTGTGACATCGTTATAAAGAACAAGTCCTGCACCGGCTTTGTATTTTGAAAAGTACATGTCGCCATAGAGAATAGTGGTCTGTGGTCCACCATCGATACCGGACCACATCTTCTTATAAGTCGCACCTACTGAGGGATTTTCGTTCGCTCCAGCCGCTGCGGGATTGAATAGAAAATTATGCTGCATGAATTGGCTCATGGTGAATATCTGCTGTGCCTGCATCGTTTCACCGAAAAGCAATATGGAAAATATTATGGGAATGATTTTTTTCATCTTCTTTTATTTTTCGTTTGTTCGGGTTCGTTATCTCTTGATGGTTACATTTCCTTTGGTGGTGAATTTCTTTCCTGTGATGTCGGTGACGTTGAGTACATAATAATACGTTGCATCCGGCAAGGGTTTTCCGTTATGTGTACCATCCCAGTTATTCTGATAATTTCTGGAATAATAAACCTGACCGCCCCAACGGTTATACACAAACGCTTCAACCTGACTCACACATGAACTGTTGAATGCAATCCATTTATCGTACAACCCGTCATTGTTTGGTGTGAATATTTTCGCCGGATCCAAACAAGGTGCGAAAACATCTACGACCATGGTATCTGAAGATTTGCAACCAAAAGAGTTCTCCACTGTCAATGTATAGATTGTGGTTTGGGTAGGGTTGGCAAAAGGATTGAGAATCGTAGTGTTGGAAAGTCCTGTCGGAGGAGTCCATGTATAGGTACCTCCAGAAGCAACGCCCTGTAGGGTGACACCGCCACCTAAAAATATGGCTTGACTCGGTCCGGCACTTATGTTGGTTGGATTCGGATTCACAGTGATGGCAAAAGTTGCAGGAACAACACATGGGTCATTGGTAACACCGTATGTGATGGTTTGTGTACCGACTCCAGCTGTTGCAGGATTAAACTGACCACTGGAAGAAACGCCCGTTCCGGAAAAAACGCCACCAGCAGGTGTGGCTGTAAGACTGATCGGCTGATCTTGCAGACAAATGTTGTTGTTTCCGCTGATTGCCGCATTCACGCTTGGTGTAACAGTGATGGTTGATGTGGCAGTATCCTTACATCCCAGTGTGGTTGAGTATACATAAGAAATGATGTGGGTTCCTACACCTGCGGTTTGAGGATTGAAACTTCCATTCGCTGAGTTGACACCCGGACCAAAATAAGTTCCTGTACCTGATGCTGATGGTGCGGGGGCTCCTCCGGACAAGGCGAAAGTCGGAGTACCGGAGCAAACCGAATTGAATGAACCCAAAGAAGCGGTAACACCCAATGTGATCTGACGCACCAAAGTGTCTGATGAGCAGCCCAATGCCGAAGTGGAAACCAATCGAATGGTCTTGACTCCTTGTGTGGGATAAGTGGTTGATGGATTTTGAATCGTGGAAGTTGCAGGACCATTATCAAAATACCAGTACCATGAATTGATTGTACTTCCCGCAACGGTAGAAGCATCTGTAAACTGAACAAGATTTTGGTTGCAATTTTCTACAAAGCTGAAGTCTGCAGTTGGCTTTGCTCCGATTTGTATGGTTCTTGTAGCCACCTCCTCACATCCGTCTCTGCCAATCACCCTCAAGGTAACTGTATAACTTCCCGCAACTGCGTATGTATGAGTAGGGCTGGTATTTACAGAATCTATCGGACTACCATCTCCGAAATTCCAGTAGTATTTTTGAGCTCCCGTAAAACTGATTGTCGAATCATTGAATACTACAGGTTCGCCAACACATCTTTTTTGGGTTGGCAAGAAATAAAATGAAGGAGTGAGCGGTGTACAAAAACGCTGAAGATTGGTCAGGGCTCCTGTTGCGGCAGTGAAGCCCCAGAAGACCAATGGATTTCCACCGAATACAGTATTTACAATGTCTCGAGTTGCTGAAACCCTTGGCTGGTTGTCAAAAAATACAGACATGGTTTTGGAAGTTGCATTCCACACAATTCTCAAACTATGGTTCTGACAATCTTCCACATTATTGCTGGTTGCCGAAATTGGAGTCAATGGCGTAATAGTGTTTGCAGAGGTATGAGAAACATCTCCGTTGAGCTGAATAGCAATGTGGTCGTAGAATGGATCAGAATCCGGATTTGAATTCTGATAGGTATCTAGTGTCACTCCAACGCTGGGATTGATGGAACCGAATCCCATCCCCTGACCTGTTCCACCGACACTGGTACTTATAGGTTGTAGCACGAATGCCATTCCGTCGGCTCCATTGTTATCAGAACAACCTAAAAAAACCTGAAATGTGAAATCAAAAGACTGACTCAGATCAATCCTGTTGTTGTTCCAAACAGATCCTCGTTGTGTGATGTTGTTTGGCGTCAGGGTATAACATCTGCAACTCTCCCTGAAAGCGTTGCCGTTTACGGTATACTCCTGTCCGAAGGAAGTCAATACCAAAAATGAGCTCAAGAATGTGAAAATGGCTTTTCTCATGTATTATTCTATTGTGTTTGAAAAAAGTGAATCGGATCGAAATTAATCCGCTTGTTTTGAAAGATATGCAGAATTTCAAAACCATACAAAAAAAGAAGGCCGTTCAAATGAACGGCCTTTCAAGATAAAGTTAGGTTTACCATCCTTTTTTAGCCACACCATCTTTCACCGCCTGCAAAGCAGCGGCTTCTCCGAGCATGGTTGTCATTTTGTTTCCTTTTCCATCATGACCTTGAGCCATGTATCCGCCACGAGCGGTTTTAGTAATAACAGCTTCTTGCATTGGAACATTTTTTTCTTTGGTCTTCATGCAATAAGCGGTGATCATTTTTGACATTTGAATTGAATTTATGGTTAGAAAATAAAAAAGCTGTTAATCAATTGTTCAAGCTATGGAAAAATAAGAAAATCGGCAAATTAATTTATCCCCCGTCTTATTATCCAATAGCATTACACATCAATTTTCGCATATTTCGCATGGGTTTCAATGAATTCCCTTCTTGGCGGAACCTCATCGCCCATTAACATACTGAACACCCCGTCAGCATTTGTGAGGCTGTCGATGGTCACCTGCTTGAGTGTTCTGGTTAAAGGATTCATTGTGGTTTCCCATAATTGTTCTGCGTTCATCTCTCCCAATCCTTTATATCGCTGAATAGTCACACTGTCTTCTTTTCCTTGTCCCAAACGCAAGGCGGTTGCTTTTCTCTCTTCATCATTCCATGCATATTCCTGATCCTTTCCTTTTTTAACCAGGTACAATGGTGGCTGCGCGATGTACACACAACCTTGCTCCACCAACTCTTTCATGTATCGGAAGATGAAGGTGAGAATCAGCGTAGCGATATGACTTCCATCAACATCGGCATCCGTCATGATGATCAGCTTATGATATCTGAGTTTTGATATGTCAAGCGCCTTCGCATCCTCCGCGGTTCCAATTTTTACACCCAGCGCGGTGAACATGTTTCTAATTTCCTCATTGTCGTATATCTTATGTTCCATCGCTTTCTCCACGTTGAGAATCTTACCTCTCAAAGGAAGTATAGCTTGGAAGCTGCGGTCACGTCCTTGTTTTGCCGTTCCACCCGCGGAATCTCCTTCCACCAGGAACAGTTCACACTTACCGGGGTCTTTTTCGGAGCAATCCGCAAGTTTTCCAGGGAGCCCACCGCCCACAAGCACGGTTTTGCGTTGAACCATATCTCTGGCTCGCTTTGCTGCAGCCCTTGCCTGTGCGGCAAGTATTACTTTTTGTATGATGGTTTTCGCATCTCTTGGATTTTCCTCCAGATAGGCTTCAAGCACACGACTGAGTGTGGTATCCACGATTCCCATCACTTCACTGTTACCCAATTTTGTTTTGGTTTGACCTTCAAATTGAGGCTCGGGAACTTTTACGGAAATGATCGCGGAAATTCCTTCACGGAAATCATCGCCCTCGATACTGACTTTCGCTTTTTCGAACATCCCCTGCTTTTCGCCGTAATTCTTGAACACACGGGTGATGGAACGTCTGAATCCTGCCACATGCGTACCCCCTTCTATGGTGTTGATGTTGTTTACGTAGCTGAAAAGATGTTCCTGATAGCTGGCGTTGTAGACCATGGCGACCTCGACTGCCACATTTGTTTTCTCATCGAGCCCTTCGCAGTAAATGGTTGTGGGAATCAATGGCGCTCTGTTCGCAGTCTTGTCGATGCTTTCTACAAATTCAACAATCCCTCCCTCACTGTAAAAATTCTTGCTGTAAGGATTTCCTGCATCATCCAACTCTCTCAAATCTTTTATCGTGATGGATATCTTTCTGTTCAGATACGCCAATTCGCGAATACGCCCTTCGAGAATTTCGCGATTGTATACTGTGCTGGTAAATATGGAAGCGTCCGGCCAAAAATGAACCTTGGTTCCGGTTGTTTCTGATGTGCCAATTTCGCGAACGGAATATTGTGGAATTCCTGTTGCGTATTCCTGTTCGAACACTTTGCCTTCTCTTTGTACAGTGACAAGCAGTTTGGTACTCAATGCGTTCACACAACTCACACCCACACCATGCAGACCTCCTGACACCTTATATGATCCTTTATCAAATTTACCTCCCGCATGAAGAACGGTCATCACCACCTCAAGGGCACTTCGGTTTTCCTTGGTGTGCATGCCTGTCGGGATACCCCTTCCATCATCCTGAACAGAAATGGAATTGTCTTCATGTATGGTTACTTCAATGTTTTTGCAATGCCCTGCCAAAGCCTCATCAATGGAATTGTCCACCACCTCATAAACAAGGTGATGTAACCCTTTGACGCCTATGTCGCCAATGTACATCGCGGGGCGTTTTCTTACGGCTTCTAAACCCTCAAGAACCTGGATACTGTCTGCACTATATGAAGGAGAAACGGGAGTTGGAATGTCTGTTGGAGTTGTACTCGTCATAGCTCTAATTCGTGGATTGAAATCATGAAAAATGTAAAACACAAATATACTTCTTTCAAAGGGGGTATCCCTGTTTTTTTGCCCTTAAATCCTCACTTTTTTTCGGATAGACTGTGGATAATTTTTGTTTTGCGACCAAAATTGACCAGATGTGACTTTTTCTTAGGAAAATCAAGCCCAAGTTTGGTAGAGCGGGTTCAATCTTTCTGTTCCTTGCAAAGATTTCACATTTCATTACCTTCGCAGCCTAAAATCAACGCTCAAACACAACGACCATCAATTCACTTATGGCTAAGAAATATCCAGAATATACCCAACTCAACTTACCTGAAATCGGGAAAAACATCCGAGAAAAATGGGAGTCGGACCATTCTTTTGAAAAAAGCATCGAAATACGTGATGCAAACAACCCTTTTGTTTTTTTCGAAGGCCCACCAAGCGCCAATGGTATGCCTGGCATCCATCATGTGATCTCAAGAACACTAAAAGATTTGGTTTGTCGATACAAGACCATGCAGGGATTCCGTGTAGAAAGAAAAGGCGGTTGGGATACGCATGGATTACCGGTTGAATTGGGTGTGGAAAAACAGTTGGGCATAACCAAAGAAGACATTGGCAAAAGCATCAGTGTAGAGGAATACAACAAGAAATGCCGCGAGGTGGTGATGCAGTTCAAAGACCAATGGGACGAAATCACACGCAAAATGGGTTATTGGGTGGATCTGGAAAATCCATACGTGACTTTTGAAAACAGTTACATCGAATCCCTTTGGTGGTGTTTGAGTGAACTCTATAAAAAAGGATATCTCTATCAAAGCGTAAGCATTCAACCTTTCTCTCCTGCTGCAGGAACTGGATTGTCTTCTCATGAGTTGAATCAACCCGGTACATACAAAGACGTGAAAGACACGAGCGCGGTGGTTATGTTCGCCGTTAACAAAGAAAGTCTTTCCTCATCTCTCTCTTCACAATTGAGTGCAGTGAATGTGGATGATTTCTATTTGATGGCATGGACCACAACCCCATGGACCTTACCATCCAACCTTGGATTAACAGTAGGACCGGAAATCGAATACGTGTTGGTAGAAACATTCAATCCTTATACCCATCTTCCTGTTAATGTGGTGCTTGCGAAAGCTTTGATCGGTAAACACTTTAAAGCTGAAGGAGAAAATCTTCCATTTTCCGATTTTAAAGCCGGTGATAAACTAATTCCCTGGGTCATTAAAACAAGCTTCCTGGGTAATGAACTGGAAAATGTGACCTACGAACAACTGCTTCCCTTCGATTCCAACAACCTTTCTCGCATAGAGGAACAAACACCAGGAGCAAAGCCATTCAGGGTGATCACCGGAGATTTCGTAACAACGGAAGATGGTACAGGTATTGTACATACCGCACCGGCATTCGGTGCCGACGATTTCAGAGTTGGAAAGAAAAACAACATTGGCATACTGACATTGGTGGATAGAGAAGGTAAATTCATAGAAGGCACCGGACCATACAGTGGCAGATACGTGAAAAACTACAGAGACGAAAAAGAATATGCAGATGTGAATGTCGACATATGTATCCAGCTGAAAAAGGATAACCGTGCATTCAAAGTTGAAAAATATGAGCATAGTTACCCGCATTGTTGGAGAACTGACAAGCCCATCATCTATTATCCGCTTGATGCCTGGTTCATCAAAACGACTGCAGCCAAAGAAAGAATGGTGGAATTGAACAAAACCATCCAATGGAAACCGGCAAGCACAGGAACCGGACGTTTTGGAAACTGGCTCGAAAACATGGTCGACTGGAACCTCAGCAGAAGTCGTTTTTGGGGTACACCCCTTCCGATATGGAGAACCGATGATGGCAGTGAAGAAATTTGTGTTGGATCGGTTGAAACCCTGAAAAAAGAGATTGCCAAGGCGCTTGATTCAGGAGTGTTGACCATTGCAGAAGGAGAAAATGCAGAAGAAAAAATTGAAAGATTAACCTCGGACCTACACAAGCCATATGTTGATGAAATCATTTTGGTGAGCGCAACCGGCAAACCTATGAAAAGGGTTCCCGATCTGATTGATGTATGGTTCGACAGTGGAGCGATGCCATATGCACAATGGCATTATCCATTCAACAAAAACATAGATCTAAGCAAACACTATCCTGCGGATTTCATTGCTGAAGGTGTTGATCAGACAAGAGGTTGGTTCTACACCCTACATGCCTTAAGTGTACTTTTGTTTGATAAAGTGGCTTATAAGACCGTGGTAAGCAACGGACTCGTGCTGGACAAGTCGGGCAACAAGATGAGCAAGCGATTGGGGAATGTGGTTGATCCGTTTAAAACCATCGACAACTACGGAGCGGATGCGACAAGATGGTACCTCATAACAAACGCCTCTCCATGGGATAGTCTGAAATTTGATGAGGAAGGAATCAAAGAAGTACAGCGGAAATTTTTCGGCACACTCTATAATACCTATCAGTTCTTTGCCTTGTATTCCAACGTAGATGGTTTTTCTTACAAAGAGGAGAAAATTAATCTGAAAGACAGACCTGAAATCGACCAGTGGATTATTTCATGCTTGAACTCGCTCATCACCCAAGTACAGGAAAGTTTGGATCAATACGAACCAACCATGGCAGGAAGAGCTATAGAAGAATTTGTAGATGCACAGCTATCCAACTGGTATGTAAGGCTATGCAGAAGAAGATTTTGGAAAGGAGAATACGAATTTGACAAAATCTGTGCTTATCAGACATTGTATGAATGCCTTGAAACCATATCTCAACTCATCGCTCCGATTGCACCCTTCTTCGCCGAATGGCTTTTTGGCAACCTGAATGGCGTTACCGGCCGATTCGATGCTGGATCTGTTCATCACACCCATTTTCCGGTTGCCGATGTTTCAGGTATCGACTTAGCACTTGAGCAGAGGATGCAGTTAGCTCAGGATGCATCTTCCCTAATCTTATCAATAAGAAAAAAGGTTAACATCAAAGTAAGGCAACCTCTTCAAAAAGTATTCATCCCTGCATTGAATCCGGGTATGGCAAATGAAATCAGGTTGATTGAAGAGATCATAAAATCAGAAACCAATATCAAGGAAATAGAGATTTTGGATGCCGGAAACGATTTTATACGCAAAAAAGCAAAAGCCAACTTCAAAACCTTGGGTAAACGTCTCGGTCCTAAAATGAAATGGGCCGCTACCGAAATTGAAAAGTTTACCAATAAAGAGATTGAAATGACCCTGGCGGGCTCCTATATCCTTAATCCTGATTATGCAGAAAAGCAAGAAGAATGCATAGAAATCACTGCGGAAGACCTTGAGATATCCACAGACAGCATCCCGGGTTATGAAATCGCAGGAAAGGGCTCGCTAACGGTTGCATTAGACATTACAATCACACAAGTGCTTCAAAATGAGGGAAATGCGCGAGAATTCGTGAACCGCATACAGCAATTGAGAAAGGAAAACGGACTTGAACTTACAGACAGAATAGACGTCAAACTGTGCGAAAATGCACATTTGCAACCCTCCCTAATTGAATATAAAACCTATATTTGCCGCGAAATTTTAGCCGATAGTCTTGAATTTTATGCAACCATCGAACCTGATGCTACCAACATTGAGGTGAATGATGAAATCTTAACCGTGAGTATTCACAAAAAATCATTTTAGCAATGGCCACAAAGAAAATTGTAAAAAAACCGGTCGCTAAAAAAGCAGTTCCTGCGAAAGCTGCCGTAAAGCCGGCAGCCAAAAAAGCAGCTCCTGCACAAGCTAAAAAAGTAACTCCTGCTAAATCTCCTGCTAAATCTGCTGCTAAACCTGCGGCGAAAAAGGCAGTTCCTGTTAAAAAAGCAGCAGTGAAACCCACAGCAAAACCGGTCGCTAAAAAACCGGCAGCACCTGCAAAAAAAGCGGCCACTGCTAAACCGGCCGCAAAGCCCGTTGCTAAAAAAGCAGCGCCTGCTCCCGCAAAGAAAGCAGTCCCTGCAAAACCAGTAGCAAAGCCGGCTGCCAAAAAAGCGGCTCCTGCTAAACCTGTTGTTAAAAAAGCGGCAGCGGCACCTGCAAAAAAAACTCCGGCTAAAGCAGCGCCTGCGAAAGCGGCACCTGCTAAAGCAACTGCAGCAAAAACAACTCCGACTAAAACAGCACCTGTCAAAGCAGCACCTGCAAAAACTGCCCCTGCTAAACCAGTTGTCAAAAAAGCGGCACCTGCCAAGCCGGCACCTGTAAAACCGGTAATACCACAGATCGAACACAAACAAACTCAAATCATCGCTATAAAAAAGCCAGCTCCTGTACCTGCTCCAAAAACAAGCTCAGGAATAAAAGCCATAGCTAAAAATCCAAAAGACATCAAAATACCACCTGCAAAACCAGTTGTTTTACCAAAAATAACAACCAAAACATCCAGAGCTTATCAGCCTGATTTCACCAAGTCTGTGTTGGACCAGCAAAAATCCGATCCAGGAGCTCCAATGGTCCGTTATTCAGACAACGACCTGAAGGAATTCAGAGAAATCATCAATCGCAAGATTGAATTCGCTAAAAAAGAACTCAACTATCTGCAGGGATTGATCACTCGTAAAGATGAGACTGGAGGAGACGAAAGCGAAAACAGATACATGACCATGGAAGACGGAAGTTTGAGCATGGAGCGTGAACAACTTAGTCAAATGGCCAGCCGTCAAATCACTTTCATTGATCATCTTGAGAAAGCACTGATGCGCATCGAAAATAAAACCTACGGTGTTTGCAGAGTTACAGGAAAACTGATCGACAAAGCACGTTTACGCGCCGTTCCTCATGCTACTTTGAGTATCGAAGCGAAAATGGGAATGAACAAATAACCACTAAAAGTTTACATAAAAAAAGGGAACACTCACATGTTCCCTTTTTTTATTTCGCTGCATTATTTTCTGATATTTCAAATTACTTCACTTCCTGCATTTCAACAAGTCGATGATAAATACCTCGCTTTTCCAACAATGCATCATGCGTTCCTCTCTCTGCGATTTCCCCTTTCTGCAATACGATGATTTCGTCGGCATGCCTGATGGTACTGAGTCTGTGAGCAATTACAACTGAGGTTCTGTTGTTCATCAGATTGTTGATCGCTTCCTGAACGAGTCGCTCACTTTCCGTATCAAGTGAAGAAGTTGCTTCGTCAAGAATCAAAATAGGCGGATTCTTCAAGACCGCACGGGCAATTGTAAGTCGCTGCCTTTCTCCTCCGCTTAATTTTGTACCTCTGTCTCCAATATTGGTTTGATATCCCATTTCCTTTTGAGAAATAAAACTATCGGCATTGGCTATACGCGCTGCAGCAACGATGTCATCCTTCGGAACATTGTCGACACCCAGTGCGATGTTTCCTGCAATCGTATCGTTAAACAGAATTGGCTCTTGTGTGACAATACTGATCAGTCCGCGAAGGGAATGAAGGGAATAATCCCTGATGTCCACCCCATCAACCAGAATTTTTCCGGAAGAAACATCATGAAATCGTGGGATGAGGTCTGCAAGTGTCGATTTGCCGGCCCCACTGCTTCCTACAAGCGCGATGGTTTTGCCTTTTTCAATTTTCAGATTGATGTTTTTGAGAATTTCAACATCATCATATGAGAATGAAACATCAATAAATTCGATAGCGTTTTCGAATTGGGTGATTTTTTTCCCGTTTGGATTGTCATCTATGGTAACAGGAGCATGCAAAACCTGTTCGATACGTTCAATGGCAGCAGCGCCCTTCTGCATGTTGCTGAATGCGGTTGAAATGGATTTGGCAGGTGCGATGATGTTGTAAAACAAACCCATATAAGTCAAGAACAAAGCCCCATTCATGGAAATCTCATTGGAAAGAACCAAGCTTCCTCCAAACCAAAGTATACCGGCGAAAATGGTCACCCCCAACACTTCGCTCGTCGGAGAAGCGAGGTCTCTTTTAAACCCAACTTTATTTCTGGCATCCAGAAATTCGTTGCTGAGCTTGAGGAATTTTCTTCTCAGTTGCTGTTCCACATTGAATGCTTTGATTACCCTCAATCCCGTCAGTGTTTCGTCGATGGTAGAAAAGGTCTCACCGAATTTTTCCGAAACGGTCAATGACTGTTTTTTCAATGAACGACTGATTCTGCCTATAATCAAACCCATCAAGGGCAATGAAAGCAATATGAAAAGGGTGAGCGTAGGACTTATGTAAAAAAGCACGAAAAGGTTGATGATGATGGACAATGGATCTTTGATCCAACCTTCAAGTGCACCGATGATGGAGCTCTCAATTTCATTCACATCATGGGTGATTCTGCTCATGATGTCTCCTTTTCTTTTTTCTGTAAAATATCCAATCGGGAGTTTCAGGATTTTTTCATGTAAATCGGTTCTCATGTGATTGGCTACCGCGTTTTTCACAGGACCCAGGGTTCTGAAGGACAAATAAAGGAAAAGATTTTTCAGGACTATGGTCACAACAATAAGAATGCAAACCATGCCGAGCGCCTTGTGGGAATTGCCATTGCTGATCAGTGAACCAAGATAGTCATTGACCATTTTCATGACCCAGTTAGTGTCTGTTTTAACCGTGGTTTGGGCATTGACGCCAAACAAAAGCTGCAAAAAAGGAAACAGCATGGCCAAAGACAGAACGGAAAAAACGATTGAACAAAGGATGAAGATCAGGTACTTTATGATGGATGCCCGATACTCTTTCAGGTAGTTAAAAATCCTGGCGTATTTTTTCATGAATGGATTGATGAGAGAATAAGGCGCAAACTAACTAATTTTACCAAGAAATAAGACCCAACATGATAGAAGGAAAAAGACAGAAACAAGTTGCAGCCGTTTTAGAGAAGGAATTGAACGACATTTTTCAACGCCTTGGCCTAAATATGATTCATGGGGGGATGGTTTCCATCGCCGGGGTCAAAATCACCCCAGACCTCTACGAAGCGAGGATTTATCTCAGTTTTTTCAAAGTGCCGGATGCGCATGACGCCCTGAAACACATTCAGGAAAGGGCATGGGAAATCAAAAAAGAATTGACACAAAGGGTGCGCCATCAGCTCAGATCCATGCCATTGCTTACTTTTTACATAGACGATACGCTTGACTATGTAGACAAGATTGAAAATTTATTCAAAGAGATCAAGAGCCAGGATGAGAAACAAAAACCCAAAGAAGATTGATGTATCTATTATTCGCTTGGCGTTACTTCAGGGCTAAAAAATCGGCACAGGCCATCAACATCATTGCCTGGGTAACGACGGCTGTCATTGGGTTCGCCACATGCTGTCAGCTTCTGGTGCTGAGTGTTTACAATGGTTTTGAAGGATTGGTTCAATCGCTTTACTCCTCTTTTTACACTGATATTAAAATCGTTCCTTCCAAAGGGAACACTTTTTTTTTGGATCAGCACCAATGGAACGCTTTGCAAAAAAATGAATTCAGTGAAAATACATCAGCCATCGCTGAGGAGAAAGCGCTTTTGCAGCATGGAGATTTGCAAACGATGATCAAGTTGAAAGGTGTTGACCTCATACACACAGGTGTGGCCGGTATTTCAAAAAAAGTGATCAAGGGTAAATATGATATTGGTGATGGGGACAATCCCGGAATGGTGCTTGGCCTCGGGGTACAACAGGCTGCTGGTGTAAGTATGGATCCGGAGTTTGCTACGGAGCCGTTGGTGGTTTTACTGCCTAAAAAAGGTGACAACGGATCCGATCCTCTTTCTTCACTCTCCGAAGGTTTCATCTATCCGAAAGGGGTATTCATGATTCAACAGGAATTCGATGATATCTATGCCTTAACAAATATCGATTTTGTAAAACAACAGACGGGGATGGCAGCCAACGAATACTCCGCCATAGAGATCAAACTCAAAAAAGGCACAGATGAACAAGATGCCATAGCCTATTTTCAAAAAGTTGCAGGGGTTGACAAAAAGGTGCTTAGCAAATTCGAACAAAACAGCAGTTTATATAAAACCATGCGACTGGAAAAATGGTTCATATTCGCCGTTCTTTCCCTGATTTTGATTGTTGCTGCTTTCAACATGATCAGCGCACTAACCATGTTGGTTCTCGAAAAGAAAAAAGATATCGCTGTGTTGAAAAGCTTTGGCGCAGGTGTTTCACAAATCAGAAAAATATTTTTAAGCGAGGGGCTCTTGCTCGGATTTATTGGAACAAGTTTGGGCATGTCTGCTGCATTCATACTGGGATGGATTCAGCAAAAAACAGGATTCATAAAAATTCAAGGGGAGAGTTTTCTTATCGATGCATTTCCCGTACGTTTTTTATACAGCGATTTTTTGATCATATTTCTCACCTCGATGTTAATCGTCCTTATTGCCTCATGGCTTCCTGCAAGAAAAGCAGGGAATGCCGATATGGGTGAGCAATTGTAAAAAATCAATAATCTCCGATGGTCTCAGGGAGCTGTTGCAAAGCGCTTTGAAGTTGTTCGTCGTTGGGTGCGATGCCATGCCATTCATGGGTTCCTTCCATGAAATCGATACCCTTACCCATTTCTGTTTTCATCAACAAAACAATGGGCTTACCCTTTCCTGTTTCTTTTTGGGCATTCTCAACAACATGAATGATATTTTCCATGTCGTTTCCATTCATATCCATCACCATCCAATCGAATGATTCGAATTTCGCACGGAGATTGCTGAGATTCATCACTTTTTCTGTAGGACCATCTATCTGCTGTCCATTGCAATCAACTGCCACAATCAAATTATCAAGTTTATGATGCGCTGCGAACAAAGCCGCCTCCCAGTTTTGTCCTTCATCCAATTCCCCATCTCCGAGCAATGCATACACGAAGCGACTTTCTTTATTCATTTTTTTTGTGAGGGCAGCACCACAGGCTACGCTCAAACCCTGCCCCAAAGAACCGCTGGACATCCTAATACCCGGTAAATGCTCGTGTGTGGTAGGATGACCTTGTAAACGACTGTTGATTTTTCTGAACGTTGATAATTCAGCAACAGGGAAGTAACCACTTCTTGCAAGGCAGCTGTAAAAAACGGGGGAAATATGTCCGTTGCTCAAAAAGAAAACATCCTCATCTCTGCCATCCATGTTGAAGTCGGGGTTATGCTTCATCAATTTGAAATACAAAGCAGTGAGATAGTCGGTGCATCCCAGAGAACCTCCTGGATGTCCGCTTTGAACAGCGTGTACCATCCTTACGATATCGCGTCTGATCTGGGTTGCCATATTTTTGAGTGCTGAAATTTCCATAACGTTAAATTGAGTGGTGCAAACCTACTTCAAATAGACAATCAGACAAAGAAAAACTGAGAATTTGAAATAAGGACATACAATAGAATTTTATATGTTCGAAAATCACAATCCGAAAGAAACCCTATCTTTGAAACAAGGTGATTCAAATAAATCATGGATAAAGTAATCATTTCGGGGTTTCTGTCATTTTTCATCGCTTTTTTCTCCATACCTGTTATCATACAGGTAGCCAAAGAAAAAAAATTGTTCGATCAGCCCGATGAGCGAAAATGGCATAAGAGTATCATACCTACTTTAGGAGGACTAGGCATATTTGCGGGATTTGCCATTGCTGTGATTTTAGCCACACCACGTGGAATGTCTTTCGAATTTCAACCTTTTCTGGCAGCCTGCCTCATCATATTTTTCCTGGGATTGAAAGACGATATTCTCGTATTGTCACCATCAAAAAAATTTATAGGTCAGATTATTGCAGCTTTTGTTTTAATCAAGCTTGGCGGTATAAGAATTGATCATTTTCAAGGCATATTCGGATTATATCATATACCTCCAATTTCCTCAGACCTTGTGAGTTTGCTCACCATCGTCCTAATTGTGAATTCATTCAATCTGATAGATGGAATAGATGGATTGGCAGGAAGTTTGGGCGTGCTCACCACCATCGTGTTCGGGCTTTTTTTCACGGCCAACAACAATATTCCGTCTGCAGTGATGGCATTCAGCTTATCAGGAGCACTGATCGCATTTCTTATTTACAATTTTCCTCCTGCAAAAATTTTCATGGGTGATACGGGCTCTCTGATTCTCGGTTTAGTGAATGCGGTTTTGGTGATACGTTTCATCAATGCACCCCTAAACCAACAACTTGCCAATTTGCATTTCAACGCTGCCCCTGCGATGGGATTTGCCATATTGATTGTTCCCTTGTTCGACACCTTAAGGGTATTCTTGCTCAGGATTTTGAAAAGAAGGTCTCCATTCAGCCCTGACAGGAATCATATACATCATCTTTTGATGGACGCAGGTTACAAAGATCGTACCATCACATTTGCCTGTTTGTTTTTCAACCTCGTTTCTATTTCAATGGCCTATTTTCTTCAACCTTTGGGTAATACCCTGCTATTTGTGTTGCTATTTGGATTGGGTGCAGTATGGACCAGCATTGTTTTTTTATTGAAAAAAAGAAAAATGGATAAAAACAACCAACATACAGATCAGCATCCGCTCAAAGTGGTTTCGGATCATGCGAAGGCAGGATAAATCGTTTTTCCTCAATCTCACACGCAGGGATTTTTTGTTTTTTTCGCGTTTTTATCCCACTCATTTTCAATAATTTTGCTTCCAATTCCATTTTTATGTCAAACATAGCCAACATACTTTCCGATACCAACTCGACCATGAACAAGGCCATCAATCACCTTGAATCAGAATTGTCAAAAATTCGCGCAGGAAAAGCGACACCTTCCATGCTCGATGGCATCATGGTAGAATATTACGGCAATCCAACTCAACTCTCTCAAGTTGCAAACATTTCCATTCTTGATGCGAGAACCATCTCCATTCAACCCTGGGAGAAATCGATGTTGCAACCTATAGAAAGAGGTATCATGGCAGCCAATATCGGAATCACACCACAAAACGACGGAACCAACATAAGACTATTCCTTCCCCCATTGACAGAAGAAAGACGTCGTGAATTGGTAAAAAAATGCAATGGTGAAGGAGAGAATGCCAAGGTTTCCATCAGGAACATCCGAAGAGACGCAATCGAGCAAATCAAGAAACTTCAAAAAGATGGAACCAGCGAGGATGAGTGTAAAGATGGAGAGGCAAACGTGCAAGATGCCACCGATAAATTCATAGCATTGGTTGAAAAGCACCTCGTTGCCAAAGAAAAAGAAATCATGGCTGTATAAGAACGAAAAGTTCAATTACTCAACCAATCATGCACTCTTCCAGAGAAGCCATATTCCTCCTGTTTTCGATTCCCTTCTACTCCGTATTGATCGGTGCTGAAATCCTTTTGAGTCATTGGCAGCATAAAGGTTTTTATTCGCTGAGAAGCACACTGGAAAACGTGTTGTTCACCTTGCTAAACGCAGGAATTGACTTGCTGTTAAGAGGACTCTTCTACGTTTCAATACTGATGTGGTGCTTCAACCATAAGTTCTATCAGATTGAAAATGTCTATTTATACTGGTTTCTATTGTTCATTCTGGAAGACCTTGCATTTTATGTGGAACATCGGGTTGATCATTATTGTCGTCTGTTCTGGGCGGTTCATGCTACCCATCATTCATCCGAGGAGTTCAATCTAACTACTGGTTTCAGATCCAGTGTGTTTCAACCTGTATACCGCTTCATCTATT
>JAURKN010000212.1 GCA_030831725.1 Ferruginibacter sp. | reverse complement strand
GATCAAAGCACAGAAGTTGTCTAACTTGGTTAAGTCATGCTTTACTTCAGGTGGCGATGTGTTTAGTCGCGTTGCACCTGCTGTAACTTCCGAAGTTGAGTTGGGTAAGGTTTATCCAAATCCGAACAACGGTACTTTTGTGTTGCAGGCTAAAACGGGAATCACCGGTAAGTCTACGGCAACAGTACAGATCATGGACATGACAGGTAAAGTGGTGAGTCAATCTTTGGTTGAGATGAACCAGGGAATGATCAACACGACCATCAACAATAATCTGCAGAATGGAATGTATCTGGTAAAATACACTGCCGGAAGCACAACCCAAACCATCAGAATGGTCGTTCAGAAATAAGGTTTAGATTTTTCTGAAAAATAAATGGGCTGCCTCTTGGCAGCCCATTTTGCTTAAAGTAGAGGGGGTACTATTTTTCCCGACAAAAAACAATGCGCATAATCAATAAAATTGGCTTCATTTTCTTTCTTATCACGCTCGTGATGGTGAAACAAAATGTCATTGGCCAAACTTTGGTGTGGCAGGAAAATTTTGATTCCACCGGACTGAATCCGAATCTGTGGACTTATGATTTCGGCGACGGATGTGAGCGAAACTTGTGCGGTTGGGGAAATGCTGAACTTGAATATTATACCAAAAGAGCTGAGAATGTCAGGGTTGAAAACGGAAATCTGATCATCGAAGCAAGAAGGGAAAATTTCGGAGGAAGGTCTTTCACGTCGGGTAGGGTAAAGACGGAAGGCCGAATGCACTTCAGGTATGGGACTCTGGAAGCCCGTATAAAAATTCCTAATCTTGCAAATGGCATTTGGCCGGCATTTTGGACATTAGGAACCATCGGTGGTGTTTGGCCTACCATTGGAGAAATAGACATCATGGAGATGGGATCGCAGTCTGCACGATTGGCTGGTTTAATCAACAAACAAGTAACTGGAGCCAATCATTGGAGCAATAATGGAACATACGCCAATTATGGCTCCTCCATCAACAGTTCTGTCAATTTGAATGAGGATTACCACTTGTTCAAAATGATATGGTCATCACAATCCATCAGACTTTATTTGGATGATCAGCTTTTTTACACCTTGGATATTTCCAATACGACCACATTAGGTTCAGTGGCTTTCCACCAACCTCATTTTATCCTGCTCAATATGGCCATTGGTGGAGCATATACAGGATTATTGCAATCGAGCGACATAACAGCCACGATGCCGGCTCAGATGAAAATTGATTATGTTCGTCTGTATCAACAGCCAGGGGATGAATTGTATTTTGGAGCACAAAATTTACCAAATGGCAATGTTGGTGTTTTTACAGAAAATACATCCACAGCTTTATCTTTATCATCTTCATCCAATTTTCAACTGAATTATTGGAATAATTTGTCTCCCATCTCCGGAGCGATACCTTTTGAAGGTTCCTCTGTTTGGGCTGTACGTGCGAATGCCGGTAATTGGTTCGGCATGGGACTCAACAACGATTATGTGAATTTATCCGGTCACATTAACGGTGCTTTTCGTTTTAAATTCAAAACAAATTATGCCGGTTCATTTAAAGTTGGGTTGAAATCAGGAGATGGAGAAACATGGGTTCAAATACCGGCGGGGTCTACACAATATGGTTTTGTTAGAGATGGAAATTGGAGCCAAGTCAGTATTCCTTTATCGGCTTTCAAGGACACAGCGAATGGTAAATACATCGATTATACTTCGGTGAAATCGGCATTTATGTTTGCTGGTGACGCACCATCCACAACCGCTGATTTTTATTTTGATGATATCTACTTCACTCAGCAAAATCTCATTCCTACACTCAGTGGATTCTCAGTACCCTCAAAAGTGCTGGGAGAACAGCCATTTTTGTTAACCGCACCTACGAGCAACAGCAATGGTATTTTTTCCTATTCGTCGAGCGATACCAATATCGCCAAGATCAGTGGGGCAACCGTTACGATTACAGGTGCAGGAACGGCTGTTATTACTGCCACACAAGCAGCCTCTGGTCTTTATAGTAGCAACTCGATATCAGCCAACTTCGTAGTAACCATCCCTACACCAACCACTGCGGCTCCCAATCCACCTTCGAGAAATTCAGCCGATGTGTTATCACTCTTCAGCGGCGTCTACAATAACATTTCGGGCATTGATTGGTACCCCAACTGGGGGCAATCAACCAGTGCATCTGAAGTGAATATCGCAGGGAATGCCACACGCAAATACCAAAATCTAACATATCAAGGTGTACAACTCAGCGGAACCATCAATGTAAACAACATGTCTTATCTACATGTTGATATTTGGACGCCTAATTGCAGTTCATTCAATCTATATCTGATCAATACCGGTCCTGTTGTTGAACAAAAAGTGACGTTGACACCGAGCTTTCTGGGTTGGAACAGTTATGACATTCCACTCACACAATTCAACACGATCAATCTTACTAACGTTTCTCAATTGAAAATGGATGCGGTTCCTTTGGGAACCAGTATTGTTTATTTGGATAATATCTATTTCTGGAAACCATCCAACGCACCTGTCATTACCAATTTCTCCTTTCCCACAAAAACATTGGGTGACGCACCTTTCACCATAACTCCACCCACCAGCAATAGCGGAGGAGCATTCACTTACAGCAGCAGCAACAGCGCTGTGGCAACCATTTCCGGTAATGTGATAACCATTACGGGTGTAGGTACCACCACCATAACCGTTTTTCAAGCGGCTTCCGGTTCATTTAGCTCAGGTTCAGAAACTGCCATTCTAACCGTCCAGTATCCGGCACCTGCAACGGCGGCTCCGAATCCGCCT
>JAURKN010000211.1 GCA_030831725.1 Ferruginibacter sp. | reverse complement strand
TTGGTATGGCGTTTGTTCTTTTTGGTCTGGAGACTTTCTTTTTTGGTCGAAAGATTGTTCATGTTGGTCTCTAGACCAATGAACAAGGAAAATGCTAAAAAATGGCTTGAAAAAACTAATTTTGCGCCAAACTTTCAACCATGCAAAAAGGACCGGTATCACAATACATCCAACATCACTATCGCCATTTCAACGCTGCTGCTCTCATGGACGCCGCCAAAGGTTACGAACTACATTTGATGGAAGGAGGAAAAATGATGGTCACCCTCGCAGGTGCTATGAGCACCGCAGAGCTGGGTTTGAGTTTTGCTGAGATGATCCGTCAGGACAAAGTGGCTATCATCAGTTGCACCGGGGCCAATCTGGAAGAAGATATCATGAACCTTGTCGCTCACTCCCATTACAAGCGTGTGCCCAACTACCGCGATTTGAGTCCACAAGACGAATGGGACCTCTTGGAAAACCATTACAATCGCGTTACCGATACTTGCATCCCTGAAGAAGAGGCGTTCAGAAGATTACAAAAACACATCCATCAGTTATGGAAAGACGCCGATGATAAAGGCGAGCGCTATTTCCCTCACGAATTCATGTACAAAATGTTGTTGAGTGGTGTGCTGGAACAATACTATGAGATTGATCCCAAAAACAGTTGGATGCTCGCAGCGGCAGAAAAAAATATTCCTATCGTTTGTCCGGGTTGGGAAGACAGCACCATGGGAAATATTTTCGCCTCTTATGTCATCAAAAATGAAATGAAAGCATCTACCATGAAATCAGGTATTGAATATATGGTTTGGCTTGCGGATTGGTACAGAAATAATTCTTCTGGAAAAGGGGTAGGATTTTTTCAGATTGGTGGAGGAATAGCTGGTGATTTCCCGATTTGTGTGGTTCCGATGATGTATCAGGATCTTGAGTGGCACGACGTTCCATTCTGGAGTTATTTCTGTCAGATCAGCGACTCAACCACTTCTTATGGTTCATACTCCGGTGCCGTTCCCAATGAAAAAATCACTTGGGGAAAGTTGGATGTGAACACACCAAAATTCATCGTGGAAAGTGATGCGACCATCGTAGCTCCATTGATTTTTGCTTGGGTGTTGGGTTGGTAAGTTTCACAACTTGATCTTATTACAGCACAAGTTTTTTAGAAATTCAATTCTTTTTCCAATCATTTACATGACGAATTGATAGGCGGCAATCTGTGCCACCATGCCCCATAATAATCCGGCATACATATCAATTGATTTGTGCGCATGAAGCAGTAATCTGGATGATGCCACAACGCCGGAAAGCAGCAGCACCAAGGCAAATGGACCCGTTATCAACACATCACTTTCTTTCATCAGCAGAAACATAAAACACAACCATCCGCCCATAGCCATACCATGCATGCTGATTTTAAAATAGATATTGGCGATCAAGGCGCCAGAAACGGCAATGAAAATGCCAAGGACAAAACTCACCCATTCCAGCGGATACCGACTCTGCTCCTTGAAAACAGTATATCCCCAAAAAAAGAAAATGCCACAGGCGATATAAGGTATGATGCGGTCCTTCCTTTCACGTAAATGTATAGACGAAATAAACCCAAGTGATTTCAAAAGCAAAACAGTAACCAAAGGAAATATAACCAGGTTCAACACGACGATCAACATGGTTTGATTTTTGGCCGAATCGGAGAATCCTGCAAAAACATCCGGATGCAGCCAAAGCAAAAAGGCAACCACATAAATCGGAATGAAAATAGGATGTAGAATATAAGAAACGAGAATGGCTAAGTATCGGATTATGGTCTGGCCGATTGTATGGGTTGAGGTTTTGAAATTTTCAGGTTGAGACATGGAGTCTATATTTTTTTTCGAAGCCTGGCTACGGGAATATTCAATTGCTCTCTGTATTTCGCCACGGTTCTTCTTGCAATGTTATACCCTTTTTCCTGAAGTAGCTCAGTAAGCTTTTCATCGCTAAGCGGATTTGTAGAATTCTCGTCTGCGATTAAATCAGATAGTATTTTTTTCACTTCTCTGGTGCTCACTTCATCGCCACCTTCAGTTTGCATGCTTTCGCTGAAAAAAAACTTGAGTCGGTATGTTCCGAATTCGGTTTGCACGAATTTGCTGTTGGCCACTCGGCTGACGGTTGAGATATCGAGTGCGGTTTTTTCGGCGATGTCTTTCAGAATCATGGGCTTCAAATCGGTTTCATCACCGGAAAGAAAAAATTTACGCTGGTGTTCCATGATGGCTCCCATGGTGCTCATCAAAGTGTGTTGCCGTTGTTTGATGGCATCAATGAACCATTTTGCGGCATCCAGTTTTTGTTTGATGAAGAGTACGGCTTCTTTTTGACGTTTGTCTTGCTTGGAGCCTTTTTCGTAGTCGGTGAGCATTTCTTTGTACCCTTCACTGATTCGGAGGTCGGGGGCGTTTCTTCCGTTCAACGTGAGTTCCAAAATGCCCGATTGATTGCTGATGAAAAAATCGGGAACTATGTAGAGTTCGTTGCTGGAAGATTCAGAGACAAGCATGCCCGGTCTGGGATTCAGTCTCACAATTTGCTGTATGATTGTTCGGAGCTGATCAGAATCTATATTCAATCCTTTTTGGATTTTTTCGTAATGCTTCTTGGTAAACTCTTCAAAGTATTTTTCTATGACTTTAATGGCAAGTGTCACATCATCACCGTCATCCGTTTTTCTTTTCAGTTGAATCAACAAGCATTCCCTCAAATCTCTTGCACCAACGCCCGCCGGATCAAATTGCTGAACCAGCAGAAGAATCTTATTGATCTCTCGTTCGTCGGTATCCAGGTTTTGCCTGAAGGCAAGATCATCGATGATGGAAGAAACTTCTCTTCGTAAATAACCATCATCATCCAAACTGCCAATCAGTTGTTCTGCGATTCGATGTTCTCTGTCGTTCAGTTTGAGCAATCCCAATTGCTGAACCATGATTTCATTGAAACTCGCCTCCACCTTGTGAGGTGAGATTCTTTCCTCATCCGGATCGGGATAATTGTCATCTCTCAATTTGTAATCACCGGGTTCATCATCCGAATCCCTGATATATTCGGTAATGTCGATATTGTCATATTCTTCCACACTGCCATCGGGCTCTTGCTCGTCATTCGAATCACTTGAAAATTCATCCTTGTACTCGAAATCATCATCATGTCCTTCTTCTGACAATTCCAACGCGGGGTTTTCTTCCAGTTCCTCTTTGATTCGCTCTTCTATTTGTATGGTGGGCAATTGCAATAGCTTCATGAGCTGTATCTGTTGGGGAGACAGCTTTTGTAATAGCTTTTGTTGAAGACTTTGATGCAATGCCATATTATCAATCTTGCCGTAAATTTACAGCATGTGCGTGCTAAGTAAAAATGAAAAAGGGTTAATTTTTATCCTGTTCCTGATATTGTCGGTGAAACTTGGAGTTGCGCAAAAAAAATACGATATGGCACCTTATCTCCATTTTTCTAAAAGTGGATTTCCGATAATGCCATCACAACGAAATCTTTTTTCATCTCCAGTATCAGCGAATCATCAAGCAAAGCAATTGGGCTTCATGTGCAAGAAAGAGTGGGAGGTTGAAAAGAAAACGGGAATGCCTATCCGATTGAGATTAGGGTCACTGTCTTATTGCGACTGGTTGGAAGGAAAACCGAATGCCATTAGATTCAACTACTAAAACATTAAGCTGTATCTTTTTCTTCTTCATTTGCAGGAACAACAAACTCGTTGATGTAAATTTTTGTCAGCACCAAAAAATAACTGACCAGCAAGGGGCCGAAAATCAAACCTACAAAACCGAATAAATTCAATCCGACAATCACACCCAAAATGGTTATGAGCGGATGAACGTCACCGATTTTTTTCATGAGTGTGATTCTTGCCACATAATCCACATTTCCTGTGATAAGCAAACTGTAAAATGCCAGAGCTGTCGCCTGCCAATCTAGTCCGATTGCATACATATACGCCACAAGAGGCACCCAAATGATCATGGTTCCAACAAAAGGAAAGAAGGCAAAAAGTCCGGTGAAAAATCCCCACATACCCCAATCTGAAACACCGAAAATCCAATAACCCAGTGAAGCGGTGATGCCTTGAATGATACAGATGACGGGAATTCCCAACGCATTGGCTCTAATCATGTCTTTGGTTTCCACGGCTAGCAGATGTATGTTGTCTTGTTTCAGGGGAATGATTCTGCTTAGGTATTTTTCGAGCGGCTTTCCGGCGATGAGCATGTAATAGTAGATGAAGAACATCATGATCAGGTTGGTCAGTAAAACAGCGGTGCTATTTAGTAATCCCGGTATGATTGAAGAGATGTTGCCTGCCATCAGTTTTGCATTATCCTCATTGAACAAGGAAATGCCCGCCATTTTTTCGAGTTTTGCAGCGATAAGTTGTACTCCTTGCAAGAGTTTGTCTTGGTTCTCCGAAAGCGCATGTATCTTGGGCTTGATCAATTCGATACTGAGGTACACCGGTATGGCGATCATGATGAGATAAGCAAAAATGAACAACAACGCTGTCAATCCTTTTTTCCATTTCTTTTCATAGACACATTTGAAAAACAAATTTCTGCTCAACATGTAAAGCGCGATGCCTCCCAAAAAACCAGGTATGAAAATGGTCAGTTTGGAAATCAGCAGAACGGCGATGCAAACAATCAGTATCAGCAGGGAAACCTGTTTAAATCTTTCATTGAATGTTTTACCCGTCATATGTCTTTTGATTTTATCAGGCGTCTTTCCAAACAGAAGCGCCCTCGCTACAGTTGGAACAAATGTCGATGTTTTTTCTTCCTGTCATCAGACTTGCTCTGAATTTTTTGTATGCCACGCTTTTCCAGATTGTTTTGAATGATCCTGATTTAAGGTCGCCCATTTGGTGCATCGCATCCTTATCGAAGCAGCAGGGAACCACCAATCCATCCCAGGTGATCACATTCGCATGCCACAGTTTCCAGCAACGATTCACCATTTTATTCTTTGGCTTGTATTTGCCGTCTTTTCCAATCTTGTATCTGCTATACTTGTCTTGCAATGGAATCAAACCATTCGGATCATTTTCATAATCATACACCTGAGCCGTTTTAAATCTAACCTCATCCACCCCGATTTCTTCCGCCAACTTTTTGATATCCTCAATCTGATGCTCATTGGGTTTTACCACCAAAAACTGAAAGAAAACAAATGGTGTTTTACTGTTTAATGCTGTTCTCCATTTGATGATGTTTTTTGCGCCTTCAATCACTTTATCCAAATTCCCTCCCACACGATATTGTTTGTACACATCTTGTGTGGTTCCGTCAATGGAAATGATGAGTCTGTCTAGTCCGCTTTCCACTGTTTTTTTCGCGGCCTCATCATTCAAATAATGAGCATTGGTAGAAGTGGCAGTGTAAATTTTTTTGGAAGACGCGTACTTTACCATGTCTAAAAAATCGGGATTAAGATAAGGCTCTCCCTGAAAATAAAAGATGAGATAAATCAGGTGTTCGTGAATCTCGTCGATGGTTTCCCGAAAAAAATCTTTTTTCAGCATTCCTGTTGGACGCGAAAAGGCGCGGAGTCCGCTCGGACACTCCGGACAGCGCAGGTTGCAGCTTGTGGTAGGTTCGAAGGATACCGAAAGGGGAAGTCCCCATTGCACAGGGCGTCCGATGATCCTGCTCCATTGAAAACTGAAAAAAACAAGAAACGCGTTGCCCATTCTTTTCAGCGTCATCTTTCTGAGCAAGTTCACGGTATCATTTCGGTTAAAACGGGGCATAGGCAAAATTAACGCTTATTCATTCTTGTGAAGGGGCAGCTTGGCAAACAAATCTCTTTTGCTCAAAAATAAACGCTACCTTGATTTTGATTATCTGCAACCATTTCTGGTAAATGTTGTTAATTCCTCATCATGGGCATGGAAGACGAAACAAGACTTTTTTTAACCCTTATCGCAAATACGATTGCAAAAGTATTGCTGTGGATGATGGCCAATACATTTATCGGTATCTACTACGGACTTGGTTTTTTCGAGGGAAGTCCTTCCTGGCAGAATATCCTTTACTATTTCGCTTTCGTTGGCAGTCTGGTTTTCCTGGTTTTACACCTCAAGAAAAAATGGAATCGTTGATCAACTACTGTGGTCTGAAACGATATACCATCTCCCTTTGATTTTCCTCATCAACAAGGTAAAATGTCCTTGAAGATTCCCAATGGTTCTTGTTAGATGCCATTTTCCAACTACCTGATAATATTTTTTTGATATCCGCTTGATGCTGATGAGTGTAAAATTGAGTTTCCCCATGGCGGAAGTGTCAGGATATCCTCTCTTGTAATTGTTCAGTGTGTTCTGCCATCCATAGGTAACGCCAGATTTTCCAATAAACATCAAAGAATCATTTTTCCAGTAGGTTTCCATGAATCCTTCCAAATCCCCTCTGTTCCAGGCCTGATCTTGGGCATGCAGAATTTCCATGATTTTATTTTCTTCGGAACGCTGCGAAAATGCATTGCCTATACCGAAAAATATAAAGACCAATATCAAACCTTTGACATTCATAGTTTTGAATTTCGTTGTAATGTATTTCTAAATTAAGGAAAGCTGTTGAAAAATTACATCAGTGTTTATGATGTGGAGAGTGGCATTGGTTGCGGGTGCAGTATCTATAATTGAGTAGATGACCGGCAATTACGAAAATCACGGCAATCACAAGCAAGGCTGTTTCTATCGGGTCGCCGGTTTCATGGTTTTTGATGAATTCGGTGACGTACAACTGCTTGGTAACTAAAAAAAGAAAACCTATGAGGAATAAAGCGATAGGTTTATAAGAACGGTGATGCTTAATGAAACCATGATACAGCGAATAAGTTCCGATAACAAAGGCAAGTGCGATCATGCCCCACTCGAAAGCATTGTTATGGATGATATTAACGCCAAACAAAGGCAAAACGGGCAATACCAGTGGCAATAAAGCGCAGTGGATCGCACAAATCACAGAAGTGACCACACCTAGTCCGTCCCAGTTTATTCGTAAACGCATGGCGCCAAAGGTACATTTTTGCAATAAGGTTGCAAAAACATTCTACAATCCGCGTTTACATCATATTGCTTGTTTACTTTTGAGGTTCAATTGTAGCCTAATGACGATAAATATAAATACAAAGCCTCTGTTTTATTTGGGATTTTTTACTCTTTTGTTGATTGTATTTTATAATGCAATAAGAAATGAACGTCCTTTTCAAGAGGTTAAGCTTGCTGTCATCAACAACAAAATGCCCGAATTCGAATTCACAGACCAGAATGGAAAAAAGTTTGGGACCGGTGACACAGAAGGGAAAATTTATGTGGCTGATTACTTTTTTACGACTTGCAAGGGAATTTGTCCGAAAATGAATACCAACATGAGAAGGGTCTACGATCTTTTCAAAGACCGTGAAGATTTCATGATCTTGTCTCATACCTGCATGCCGGAAGTGGACAGCGTTCCTTTGATGAAAGCCTATGAAAACAAAATGCTGACGGGAGAAATCAAAGAAAAAAACGATGGTAGTTTCTCATTCATTCCAGCAACCGACTCCGTAGCAACACCCCCAAATAAAATATGGAAGTTTCTCACAGGATCCAAAGAGGAATTGTACCAAATGGCCAGACAAGGTTACATGATCGATAATGGCAAGCCCGACTCCACCCAAATCAAAGACCAGTTCATCCACACCCAGTTTTTTGCATTGGTAGACAGATATGGCAGGGTGCGTGGCATTTATGACGGTCTTGTTGAAGCTGAAATCCAAAAGCTATTCAAGGATATTCCTTTGCTCATGGAAGAAAAAATAGAACCAGCCAGGTTCATGAACGGATTCAGCAATAACCCAGAGTAATAGTATGCAAAAGGAATACGCCATACTCAAAAAATGCGGCCTCAGCATCACCACAAGCAGAAAAGCGATACTGGATGTTTTCTTACAGTCCAGCGAAGCGCTCTCTCATGCTGATATTGAAAGGTCAACAGCTCCTGCATTCGATCGGGTAACGGTGTACCGTACACTACAGACATTTGTGGAATATGGAATCATTCATCAGATTCCTACGACAGACAATTCTGTTTTATATGCGTTGTGTAAAGACGAATGCGCAGTCGGGCATCATCAGGATGAACACATCCATTTCATTTGTATTCTTTGTAAAAAAACAAGTTGTTTGGAGCATGTGGAAATTCCCAAAGTCAATCTACCAAAGGGTTTTGAGCCTGTTCAGACCGCTATGGTGATCAAGGGCATTTGCTTGCACTGCACGGATTAGTGATCAAACTTGTCCAATTCCGTTTTTACAAAATCCATCAGCCCTTTTATTTTTTCAGGAGAAAAATCGAAATCCAGGCCCGCTGTGGTGTAAAGTTCAGGTAAGGTTTTTGTTCCGCCCAGTTTCAATGCTTCACAGTAATTTCCGAGAGCTTTTGACTTGTCTTGTTTGAATTGCATCCACATACCAATGGCACCCAATTGTGCGATTCCGTATTCGATATAGTAAAAAGGAACTTCAAAAAGATGGAGCTGTCTTTGCCATGCGTTCATCCTGTAGGTATCCAATCCGCTGAAATCAACAATGCCATCATGAAATTCTGCGAGGATATCCATCCATGCCTTGTTTCTTTGTTCGTTGGTATGGCCGGGGTTGCTGTAGATCCAATGTTGGAATTTGTCGATCACCGCAATCCATGGAAATAAAGTTATGACTCTCTCCAGTTGATGGATTTTCGCACGTTTCAAATCTTCGGCATCATCAAAGAAACTATCCCAGTAATCCATGGTGAACAATTCCATCGACATGCTTGCCACTTCGGCAATTTCCATCGGATAC
>JAURKN010000210.1 GCA_030831725.1 Ferruginibacter sp. | reverse complement strand
ACCGATCGTTTCCAGGTTCTCCGCATAATAAATGTTTATCCCTGTTGAAATATAGATGTATGAAGCCATTCGCTCGAAAATGTGATTCAACGGCAGAAAGCTCAATGCCCTCGCTCCAGGCATTTCGGGAAAAGGAAATGTGTTGGTGCTGTTGATCACATTACTCACTAAATTGTGGTGACTCAACATCACACCTTTGGGTGTTCCTGTTGTACCGGATGTGTAAATGATGGTCACACAATGTTCCGGCAATATTTCAGCTTTTACTTTTTCCAGCTCCTGTTGCTCATTCAAACTACCCTTAATGGAAAAAAGGGTTTGCCAGTTGGTAACGCCATGCAAATCGTCAAATCCGTAAATGCCTTTCAACAAAGGAATTTTGTCTGAAATGGCAATTACCTTATCAGCCAGATCTTGTCCGCTTACAAACACATATTTCACTGCCGCATCATTGAGAATAAACTGTATTTCATCCGGATGTGTGGTTGGATAAATTGGGCACAGCAGAACACCTATTTGTTGTGTGGCAAGGTCGAGCATGAGCCACTCCGGTCTGTTTTTGGAAATGACAGCTATTTTATCCTGTTGTTCAGGATGATGATTTCCAGATCCTAATCCAAGTCTTTTCAACGCCATGCTCAACTCATTCACTTTCTCTATGACTTCTGAAGTACTGTGGGTTTTCCAACTGCCATCTTCCTTTGCAGCCAACATGACATTTTGTGGAAAACGCTCAAATTGATCATATAAAAAGTCAAAAACACGAGTTGGCTTTGTCATTGGTTGATGTTTTATTCTCCTTAAAAATTGAGGATAAGCTAATTTACACAATTCTCTAATTCAGCGCAGAGACTTATTTATAGTATTGTCCTTTGGGGAAAGGCGAGGAGTTTTTTTTGATGAACGCAAGAAAGCGTTCGTATTCCTCCTGATGCAATTGTGTCCATGTTTGAAACGCAGTGAGATTCTCTGCGGAAACAAAGAGCCATTGGTTATAAGCTTCAAACATTCCTTCTCTTAGCATGAATCGCAAACGATCGAAAAGTTGATGAGGATATTTTTCTGAGGATTTTTCAGCAAACCAATCAAGGATGAAACCTGCCCTGAACATGATGAGAGATTGAGCAGTCAATGGTTCTGATGTGTCTCTGATTTGACCATGTAACACCATCCCCACTTTTTGTTCGAATTTACTTTTGTCCTTCAAATGGTTTTCAATATCTCGGATAGCAAAAAAATTCTTGTATGACCTAAGTAAAATCTCTTTCATTTCAGAACTTCTTGTACTGAACGGATCCATCGTTACATACATCTCTCCATACCATAATCCGGAAATATCACCTGATTCGGCATAATATCTGCAGGCGTTGAAATAGTTGCGAGGATAAGCAGGATCTTTCTCGATTCCTTTTTCCCAAAAAGTAATGCAGGATTCATTTTTTTTGATAGCCATCAATTCACCCATCTCATTGTATAACGCACCATCATCCGGAAACTTTTTGAGTCCCAATTTGTACAGCTGCTCCATTTGGTCGTATTGTTTCAACGCCCTGTAAATGTTTCCGGCAATCTGAAAACATTGATCATCTGCCGTACCATTTTCAATTTTTGGCACTATGATTTTCAGCGCCTTTTTGAGTTCTTTTTGGAAATAAAGGCAAAGTGTAAGGTCTTTTGCAAAAACCAGATTGGCGGTGTCTTTCTGATATGCTTCGTACAAAAGGGATTCGGCATTCACGTAATCCCCTTCAATCATGTAATTTTTCCCCAATTCATGCAAACGATTCGCATCCTGACCCATAGAGGTAACATGAAAGCTGCATGCCAGCAACAACAAGAGGATGATTTTTTTCATGGGATTATGATTTGTCAGGTCAGTATGACAACCACTTTTATAATGAAAAATCAAATGAGATGAGTCAATAATCCATCGCGCAATTTCGGCTCAAACCATGTACTTTTAGGTGGCATCACATTTCCGCTGTCTGATATGTCGAAAAGCTGTTCGATACTTACAGGATATAAACTGAAAGCGATTTTCATTTCACCTGAATCCACTCTTTTTTCAAGTTCTTCAAGACCTCTAATTCCTCCTACAAAATCAATGCGCTTGTCTGTTCTTTGGTCAGCGATTCCGAAAATTGGAAGCAGAATATTGTTTTGAAGTATGGTAACATCCAGCACACCAATCGGATCGTTCGTATATGTTCCATCTTTTGCGGTAAGCTTGTACCATTTTTTGTCAATATACATGCCCAACTCATGAAGTTGCGCAGGTTTGCATATCTGTCCAACCTCTTCAACGATGAAATGTTTCTGTAGTGCTGAAATAATTGAACTCGCGTCGTGTCCATTCAGGTCGCTGATCACGCGGTTGTAATCCAATATAGCCAACTGGGAAGAAGGGAACAAAGTTGTTAGAAAGTAGTCGGACTCCGAAGTGGCATCCTTTCCCAAGGCTTGTCTCACTTTCGCTGCAGAGGCGGCGCGATGATGTCCATCTGCTATATAAGTACAAGGAACTTTTTCTTGAAAAATGCGGGTGATCTCACTGACAGCCTGGTCATCACTCACAATCCAGATGCTATGTTGGATTCCATCTTCGGCCATGAAATCGTATTGAGGACTTTTATCGGCACACCATTTGCTCACCAATTGATCCATCTCTTCCACATTGCGATAAGCCAGAAACACATTGCCGGTTTGAGCACGTGTGGTTTTGATGTGGTTGATTCTGTCAAGCTCTTTTTCCGGTCTGGTGAATTCATGTTTTTTGATGAGACCGTTTTCATAGTCATCTACGGAGCTGGTACAAACCAATCCCGTCTGAGATCTCCCATTCATGATCAATCTGTAGATATAATAGCATGACTTGTTCTCATTGAACAACACGTTTCTGCTCATGAATGCTTTGAGATTTTCAGCAGCTGTCTTGTAAACGATGTCGCTGTGTATATCGGTTTGTTCAGGCAGGTCTATTTCACTTTTTGTGATGTGCAAAAAAGAATTGGGATTCCCTTGAGCTTCCGTTTTCGCCTCTCGGCTGTTCAACACATCATAAGGTCTTGAGGCAACCTGACGAGCCAATTGTGGTTCCGGACGTAGGGCTTTAAATGGAGCAATCTTGATCATAATTTGATAGTTATCGCAAATGTAGGGTTTCTAATTCGAGTAAGATGTTTAACCTTGTTTTTGTGTAAATGTTTTCATTACTTCTGTCAAGTAATGCACTGATTCCAACGGAAGGGCATTGTACAATGAAGCTCTGAATGCACCCGCCAATCTGTGTCCTTTTATTCCGACAATACCCTGCTCTTTGACATAGGTTAAAAAACGGGACTCCACAGACTCGTCAATGGCTTGAAAACAGACATTCATAAGACTTCTGTCTTTTGGCAAAACTCGAGGAATGAACAATTCGTTTCTGTCAATTTCGGCATATAGCAGATCCGCTTTGATTTTATTTTGTTTTTCCATAACATCCAATCCACCCGATTTCTTAATCCACCTGAGGGTAAGCATACAAACGTAAATGGCAAAAACAGGCGGCGTGTTCAGCATGCTTTTTTCAGCGATGTGCATTCTATAGTCGAGGATGGTTGGGATATGTCGTTTCACTTTACCGAGCAAATCCTTTCGAACGACAACCAAAGTTGTACCCGCCGGACCTATATTTTTTTGGGCACCTGCATATATCAATCCAAAATCGGAGAACCTGAGTTTTCTGCTGAAGATATCGCTGCTCATGTCTGCGACCATCACATTGCTCGTGTGTGGAATTTTATGCCACTGTGTACCGTAGATGGTATTGTTTGTGGTGATATGAAAATATTTCGCATCGTGAGGTACCGCGAAATCGTCGGGTATACAGGTGTATTGCTGTTCTTTGGAAGAGCAAACCACATCTACTTTTCCAAAAGCCTTGGCTTCATGGATGGCTTTGGAACTCCAAACCCCGGTGTCGGCGTATGCGGCTGTTTCCTTGGCATCGAGCAGATTCATGGGTACCTGCATAAATTGGGTACTGGCTCCGCCGTGCAAAAACAAAACCTCATGATCTGTCGAAAGCTGCATCAAATCTCTAACCAATTGTTGGGCTTCTTCCATGATGGATGTGAAAGTTGGCGTGCGATGTCCGATTTCCAAGATAGACAATCCGGATTGGTTGAGGTTCATTACGGATGCCGCGGCTTCTCGAAGCACGGATTCGGGCAAAATGGAAGGTCCTGCGTTGAAATTATGGATATGATTGGAGTCGTTCAATGTTTCGCTTGAGTATATGGTAAGGTTTCGTAACGGCACAAAGGTACAATTTTAAGGTAGGAAGGGAAAGGATGTTCTCGTTGCTTTATTCAAAAACAAGACATTTTAATCCACAAATTATCGTGCAAAATGTGCTTAAATTGATACAATCGGAAATTCATACCCAATTAAAGTGATTCCCCTCAATCGTCTTCCGGCCTTCCGATCATTTCACCTCCTTTCATCCATATTTTGTTCAGTATCTCCCAACTTTTTTTCAAAGAGTCGATGTTGTCAATCGAAGGGTTTTCTTCCAACTTCGGTTGCCCGGCATCAACCCAGGCTGTATACCAGAAACAGGCCACGGAATAAACCGCTGTTCTCATTCTCTTTTCAATCATTTGGTCTAGCATGTTGTTATATGCGATGGTGAAACCGGATGAGTATTGTTTAACCACTTTGCCTTTACGATTCTCAAATCCATATTTCAGATGCCCAGGATAGGTTTTTGTTAGCTCTCTTTCAAACGTCAGCACACTGTCTACCGCCAACGCACTTTCTAAAATTCTTTCCCAAATAAATGTCTCGGGATTTTGAAGATAACAAGCCTTACCGATGATAAAATCAAATTCAGATTCACACAACAATTCAGGCACCCTGCTTTCCCAAAATCCGTGAATTCCTTTTTGTCCGCTCTTTTGTCCGTTGTGATTGCTACTGGTGTGTAAAGGCACATGCGCATCAGAAACATAATGACCCAATTCTGCACTCAGTCGCAAAATCGATTCCCATTTTTTTTCTTTGAATGCTTTTCTTAATCTGAACAACATGATGTTCACATGCCAAGGAACGACACCATGGGATTGAAGACTATCGGCTCCGAATTTGGCTTCCGCCTCTTCATATTTTCTGGGTAAAGACACAAAAGGAAAACTGCCGTAATGATCAAGGTCGATGTAATGCCTGGGTCCCTCCTCTTTTAACATGTAACGCCGTTTGTCTGGATCAGTTGAATGCTCCACCAAATATGCGGTGTGATTTCTATAAAACCTCACCATCTCTGGAGGCAGTAAATAAATCGAATGTCTGTTTATGACCCCATGAGCATAAAAGCCCCAGGCAAATGAAGATCCGGTATAAAAGACGCTGCCTATCAAAAGAACATAGATACATTTTTCCCGTTTGAACATATTCAAAACTAGCCTCATCCATTTTTGCATCAAATGTGAAATTCACAACATTTCGAAGTGTTTTGACGCAAGTTTGTTTATCAAAATCAAATTTTTATGAAACAAAAGCTAAACCAGTTTTTGCTTTTCAAACAAATCTTCGTTTTGTTTGCACACAATTAAACAAAAAGCAAATTTTGTTGTTCTGATATAAATCGATACCATGAATTCATTTACCATCAAGGATCTTGAGAATTTATCCGGAGTGAAGGCCCATACCTTGAGAATTTGGGAACAACGGTACGGATTTTTAAGACCTAATAGAACTGATACCAATATCAGGTATTACTCCAATGATCAGCTTAGAACGATATTGAACGTATCTCTACTGAACAAATATGGTTACAAAATCTCTCACATCAACAAAATGACTGAGGATGAGATACGTGAGAAGATCATCTCGTTAAACCAACAGCAAGCACAACAGGAAAGGGTTGTAAACGAGCTTGTGCAACAAATGGTGGATATGGACACTGCTGGGTTTGAAAATACACTATCAGGTTACATATTAGCACGAGGCATTGAAAGAACAATTACACACATCATTTTCCAGTTTTTGGAGAAAATCGGGATCCTCTGGCTTACAAACCACATAAATCCGGCACAAGAGCACCTTGTTACCAATATCATCAGACATAAACTGATTGTCGGAATCGAGGGCATTTCCACACCGCTTCACTCTTCAAAAACCATTCTACTCTTCTTACCGGAAACCGAATACCACGAACTAGGCCTGCTTTTCATCTATTATCTACTAAAAAACAAAGGCGTTCAGGTGATTTACCTCGGTTGCAGTGTTCCATTGTCGGATGTGAGTTATGTCGTTCGTGTGAAAAAGCCGGATTACATATACACACACATAACAAGACCTGGAAACAACTTCAATATGGAGAAATTCATGAACCAGGTAGGACTGAAATTCACCGACACCAAATGCATCATTTCAGGCCTGTTGACCTCCAATTACGAGAAAAACATACCCGATAATGTCACTTTTAAGAAAAGTCTGGTCGAGGTGACGAACTTCATATCCGATTTGTAGAATCTTTTTTATTTTTTCTTAAACAAAAATTTGGTCAGGAAAATCATACTGTTTACTTTTGTCTTCTAAAAGTTAAACAATATGTCAATCATAGATTTTGAATACATCGTCTCCAACAACGCAGATTATCTCAAACCATTTGCGCTCACACTTACCAGAGATTTCGAAACTGCAAAGGACCTGACTCAGGAAACTTTGTTCAGAGCCCTAGCGAATAAAGAGAAATATAATCCCGGAACCAACATCAAAGCCTGGCTTTACACGATTATGAGGAACATCTTCATAAACGACTATCGCAAAAAGTCAAGACAGAATACTGTGTTTGACAACACCCCAAACGACTTCCTACTCGACCATAACCAATCTGCCGTTTCCAACATGGCTGAGTCGAACATATCGCTCAAAGAAGCTAAAAAAGCTGTTGAATCTTTACCTGATATATTTAAACAACCTTTTGTGCTCTATGTGGAAGGTTATAAATACAATGAAATCTCATCTTACCTCAACGAACCTCTTGGAACGGTAAAGAGCAGAATCCATTTTGCCCGCAAACTGTTGAAGACTGAATTGTCAAGAAACTAAAATAAATTAAACAATTCCCACATTTAGTTGTTACCTTGATGCGCATGAAAAAAGCCGTAGTCATAGGGAGCGGATTTGCAGGGATGTCGGCCGCCTGCTTTTTGGCCAAATCGGGATGGAAGGTTACCGTTCTCGAAAAATTGGATCAGCCCGGAGGCAGAGGTAGAGCTTTTTCCGAAAAAGGCTTTTTTTTCGACATGGGGCCAAGTTGGTACTGGATGCCTGATGTTTTTGACCGTTTTTTCTCTCTCTTTGGAAAGAAAGTTTCCGATTACTACCACCTTCACAGATTAGAACCTTCTTACTCCGTTTACTACCCCGATGACATCCTCGACGTTCCCGCACAATACGAGGAACTAAAGCGTTTGTTCGAATCGATCGAGCCAGGCAGTGGAAAACAATTGGACCTCTTCATGCAAGAAGCAGCCTACAAATACGAAGTAGGGATAAATAAACTGGTCCACAAACCAGGTCGAAGTGTTACAGAATTTTTGGATGCCGACCTGATCAAAGGACTTTTCAAACTAGATGTGTTCACCTCCATGAAATCGCATGTCAGGCGTTTTTTCAAAAATGAGAAACTTGTGATGCTCATGGAATTTCCGGTGCTTTTCCTGGGTGCCTTGCCTGAAAAAATTCCTGCTCTATATAGCCTGATGAATTATGCCGACATCAAGCTCGGCACATGGTATCCGATGGGCGGAATGCATCTGATCGGAAAAAGTATGCATTCCCTTGCCTGTTCATTGGGTGTTGAATTTCATTTCGACACACCCGTTCACAAAATAAACGTGAAGAATGGAAAAGCAGTATCAGTAACTGCCCTGAAAGACGGAGCTCATGCGGAATTTGAGGCAGATGTGGTTGTAGGTGGCGCGGATTATCACTTTATTGAATCCCGTTTACTCGATACAGAACATAAATCTTACACGGATGCTTATTGGGAAAGCCGCGTAATGGCTCCCTCGAGCCTCTTATACTATGTGGGACTGAATAAAAAACTCAAGGGCATCCATCACCATACTTTGTTTTTTGATGTTGATTTCGATACCCACGGAAAACAGATTTATCAAAATCCGCAATGGCCGACCGAACCCCTGTTTTACATGAGCGCAACTTCAGTGACAGACCCTTCGGTAGCACCTGAAGGACACGAAAATCTGTTTTTTCTAATACCGGTTTCAGCCGGACTTCAAGGAGATACAGAAGAGATCAGAGAACATTTTTTTCAAAAAATTGTTAATCGTCTCGAAAACAGAATAGGTCAGTCGGTTGCTGATGCCATTGTATATAAAAGGTCTTTTGCTGTATCCGATTTTGAGAAAGATTACAATGCATTCAAAGGAAATGCCTACGGACTAGCCAATACCCTGATGCAAACCTCGATCCTGAAACCATCCTTGAAAAGCAAAAAAGTGAACAACCTGTTTTATACCGGACAATTGACCGTACCGGGACCGGGTGTTCCTCCATCACTGATCAGCGGAGAAGTGATTGCCAAAGAAATCGACAAACAATTTAACCGATAGGTATGATACATATTTTTCAAGAGGTAAGCGAGCAATGCAGTAAGATCACTACGGAGCGTTACAGCACCTCCTTCAGCAGTGCCATCAATCTTTTGCATAAAGATTTGAGAATGCCTATCTATAAAATTTATGGCTTCGTCCGCTTTGCAGACGAGATTGTAGATACGTTTCATGAATATGATAAAGCCACCTTGCTTGCTGAATTCAAAAAAGAAACCTACCTGTCCATCGAAAGAAAAATAAGTCTGAATCCGATACTCAACAGTTTTCAGGAAACCGTAAATCGTTATCACATCGATCATGATTTGATTGAAGCTTTTTTCAAAAGCATGGAATCGGATCTGAAACAAAACAGATATGACGAACAAGGTTACAAAGACTACATCTATGGAAGCGCTGAAGTGGTTGGATTGATGTGTCTTCATGTTTTCTGTGAGGGAAACAAAGAAATTTACGAAGAACTCAAACCCTATGCAAGGTCATTGGGATCGGCATTCCAGAAAGTCAATTTTTTGAGAGATGTGAAAGCGGATTCAGAGCATTTACATCGCATCTATTTTCCGGGAGTCGATTTCAACAGGTTCACCAGAGAAGATAAGCATGCCATAGAAGCTGACATACAAAATGATTTTTCACACGCATACAAAGGCATTCTGAAACTTCCCATGAAATCTAGATTCGGTGTATATGTGGCATACAAATATTACCTATCTCTGTTTCGAAAAATCAAACAATCACAACCAGCTATCTTGTTGGAAGACAGGATAAGAATTCCAAACTACTCCAAAGCGATGATCGTAATGAGAGCCGGATTGAGGAGTCAGTTGAACATGCTATAAATTGAATACTCATGGTTACAGAAGTAATTTTAGTAAATGAGTTGGATGAGCCGACAGGATCCATGGAGAAAATGGAGGCACATAGAAAAGCTTTATTACACAGGGCTTTCAGCGTTTTCATATTCAATTCAAAAGGTGAAATGCTCTTACAACAAAGAGCTTCAGATAAATACCATAGCCCTGAACTATGGACCAACGCCTGCTGCAGTCATCCTCAACCAGGTGAATCAACTTCAGCCGCAGCACACAGAAGACTGAAAGAAGAACTTGGGTTTGATACGGAAATTGATTTCGCATTCTCATTCATGTACAAAACGGATTTCGACAACGGATTGACTGAACATGAATTTGACCACGTTTTCATTGGAACGTACGACGGACCGATATTTCCCAACAAAAATGAAGTGAAAGAATACTGCTTCATGTCGGTCGATGCAATCAGCCAAAGCTTGGATCTTCATCAACACAAATACACATCCTGGTTTAAAATCGCATTCCCAAAACTGGAATCGCACATGTTACTCCATAAAGCCGTTTAACCCGAAACCATGAATGGAAAACGAAAAGCGATCGTAATCGGCAGTGGCATAGCCGGACTTGCGATTGCTGTCAGACTTGCGGTTCAGCAATATTCGGTTGATGTATACGAAAGCAATGACCATCCCGGAGGCAAACTTGATTTGATTGAAATGGATGGTTATCGTTTTGATGCTGGCCCCTCCCTTTTTACACAACCCGAAAATATAGAAGACTTGTTCAAAGAAGCTGGGGAGTCAATCTCCTCTTTTTTTGAATATTCCGAAGTTGATGTGGTTTGTCATTATTTCTTCGAAAACGGGAAACGCCTTAAAACTTACGCGGACCGCGAATTATTGAAAGCTGAATTTGCTAGAGTGTTACAGGAAGATCCCGTTGTCATTGATCGTTATTTGAACAATGCAGATCATTTGTATCAAAACATCGGATATGTTTTTCTCAACAAACCTTTGCACAGGATGGAAACCTGGTTCAATAGATCCATCCTTTCTGCTATAAAAGCACTGAAGTGGTCATATCTGTTTTCCTCTTTGCACAAATACAATCAATCCATTTTCAAAAGCAAAGAAACCACACAGCTTTTCAACCGTTTCGCCACATACAATGGAAGCAATCCGTACCGCGCCCCTGCGATGCTGTCTGTTATTCCTCATCTGGAGCAAAACCAGGGAACCTTTTATCCAAAGGGTGGAATGATCAGCATCACCAATGCGTTGTATAAACTCGCCATTAAAAAAGGAGTCAACTTTCATTTTAACCACAGCGTCTCTGAAATACGTCATACAAACAATGCGATCGAAGGAGTAGTTGTGAATGGAAAAATTGTTGATGCCGACATCGTGGTTAGCAACGGAGACGTGTATCATACCTTCAAAGAATTGCTGGGTACTCCGAAACGAGCAGAGCGACTGGAAAAAATGGAAAGGAGTAGCAGCGCCATCATATTT
>JAURKN010000209.1 GCA_030831725.1 Ferruginibacter sp. | reverse complement strand
TTTTGATACTGGAAGTCAATGCCTCAATTTGTTGGGAATAGCCCGTTAAAAGATTAAAAAAAAAGAGAGAACAGAGGAGGAGGAGTTTATGTCGCATGCTATTGACTTTGGTCATTGAATAAAAGTAATCAAATCCTCCATTTTTCAAGGTATTTTTCAAAGTTTCAGGGATATGTATGGAATAATTCTTTGGTTTTGGAGTAAGATGACATTTACTCGTCATCATTTTTTAATTTTGACCTCCAACAACCTGAATCTATTATGGATTTCTCTCAATTAAGTATAAGCAGTCTTCCAATTCCTTTTGAAGTTTTGTCGCATTTTCGCGAAATCAAAACGATTTTTTTGGAAGAGGAGGTGAAACAAAAAATCCTTCGTTGCAGGGAGTACCTCGATTCCAAAATGCAGGACTCCGACCAGCTTTACTATGGCATAAATACAGGTTTTGGTTATTTGCAAAATGTGCGTATTGATGCTGATCAGCTTGAGGTTTTACAAGAGAATCTGATCATGTCGCATGCATGCGGGATGGGAGATGAAGTGCCTCACGATGTTGTCCGCCTCATGTTACTCTTGAAAATCAAATCACTTTCTTACGGACATTCAGGTGTTCAATTGGAAACGGTTCAGCGCTTGGTTGATATGTATAATAATGATGTGATACCTGTTGTTTACAACCAGGGGTCTCTCGGAGCGTCGGGTGATCTTGCACCACTCAGTCATCTTTGTCTGCCCTTGTTGGGAAAAGGTGAAGTGTACTATCAAAATAAAAAATCACCCGCAGCAAGCATTTTATCTTCCCTCAATTGGAATTCGATTCGCTTGAAAAGCAAGGAAGGGCTCGCGCTGATCAATGGCACCCAATTCATGAGTGCATATGGAATTTATTCTTTGGTGCGTTCACAAAAACTCCTTCATTGGGCAAATCATATTGCGGCCATCAGTTTTGAAGGGTTTGATGGAGTTCTTCATCCATTCAACGATCACATTCACAGGGTGCGAGATCATGCAGGTCAGCGTTATGTTGCCGGTGAAATGAGACGTCTTTTGGAAGGAAGCGAAATTGCCAACGGCAAAAAATCACAGGTTCAAGATCCTTATTCTTTCCGTTGTATTCCTCAGGTGCATGGTGCAAGTTTTGATACCTTCCACTATATTCAGTCTGTTTTGATGAAAGAAATCAATTCAGTCACTGACAATCCCAATGTTTTTCCGGAGGAAGATTTGATTGTGAGTGGAGGAAATTTTCATGGTCAGCCACTCGCATTGGTCATGGATTTTCTTGCCATTGCCATGAGCGAAATTGGCAATATCAGCGAAAGAAGAACCTATCAATTGATCAGCGGTCTCCGTAGTTTGCCTCCTTTCCTCGTTAAAAATCCCGGTCTGAATTCCGGATTCATGATCCCTCAATACACCGCCGCAGGTATCGTCAGCGAAAATAAACAGCTTTGTACACCAAGCAGTGTGGATTCCATTCCATCAAGCATCAACCAGGAAGACCATGTTAGCATGGGTGCAAATGGAGCGGTTAAGCTAAAAAGAGTAGTAGACAATGTAGAAAGAATTCTTGCTATAGAACTGTTCACTGCCGTTCAAGCAATTGAATTCCGTCGTCCACTCCGCAGTTCTGAACTTTTGGAAAAAACAATTGTTGCTTACAGAGAAAAAGTAAGTTTCAACGAAAAAGATAGAATTCTTCATGATGACATGATTCGCTCTGTTGATTTTTTACACCAATATTCCATCATATAAAAATTGAAATCAATGATACAAACTGCTTACGATTTTGAAAAGTATAAGACGCCTACAGGGTCAACATTGACTTGCAAAGGTTGGGTTCAAGAAGCAGCATTACGTATGTTGTTGAATAATCTGGATCCTGAAGTGGCTGAACGTCCGGAAGACCTTATCGTCTATGGAGGTCGCGGAAAAGCCGCCAGAAATATCGAATCGCTAGATTTAATCATCAAGGCGCTGAAAGATTTGGAGGAAGATGAGAGTCTGCTTATTCAGAGTGGAAAGCCAGTCGCAATGTTGAAGACCCATAAGGATGCGCCTCGTGTTTTGATCAGCAACTCCCAACTTGTACCCAATTGGGCGAACTGGAAACATTTTGATGAGCTGGAAAAGAAAGGATTGATGATGTATGGTCAAATGACTGCCGGCTCATGGATTTACATCGGAAGTCAGGGTATTGTACAAGGAACTTATGAAACCTATGGTTCCGCCGCTTCCAAACATTTTGGTGGTTCCCTCAAAGGAACATTGAATGTTACAGCGGGCCTTGGGGGTATGGGTGGAGCTCAGCCTCTGGCGATTACCATGAATGAAGGAGTCGCTTTGGTAGCTGAAGTGGAAGAGTGGAGAATTGATAAAAGACTGGAAACCCGCTATCTGGATGAAAAATGTACAGATATTGATGAGGCCATCGACAAAGCGCTTATGTACAAAGCGGAAGGGAAAGCAATCAGCATCGGTGTTTTATGCAACGCGGTTGATCTGCTACAACGTTTGATTGATAGAAATGTGATTCCGGATACCCTTACTGATCAAACAAGTGCTCATGATCCGCTGATTGGTTACATACCTCACGATTTATCTAACGAGCAGGCAAACATTCTCCGTGAATCAAATCCAGATGAATACATCAAGAAAAGTTATGCTTCAATGAAGGTGCACGTTTCACTGATGCTCGACTTGCAAAAAATGGGAGCCATCACTTTTGATTATGGAAATAATATCCGCGCCAGGGCTTTGGAAATGGGATTAGAACATGCCTTTGATTTCCCGGGTTTCGTTCCGGCATACATTCGTCCGCTTTTCTGTGAAGGTAAGGGTCCGTTCAGATGGGCCGCATTAAGTGGTGATCCTGAAGATATTCGCGTTACGGATGAGTTGATGATGGAATTGTTCCCTGAAAATACGGGTATGATTCGCTGGATCAAAATGGCAAGAGAAAGAATTGCATTTCAAGGACTACCTGCCAGAATTTGCTGGATTGGTCAAGGGGAAAGGGAGAAGGCAGGACTGGCTTTCAACGAATTGGTGAGAACAGGAAAAGTGAAAGCGCCAATTGTAATTGGTAGAGACCATTTGGATACCGGCTCCGTAGCAAGCCCCAACAGGGAAACAGAGGCAATGCTCGACGGATCAGACGCTGTCGCGGATTGGCCCATACTCAACGCGCTTGTCAATACTGCAGGTGGCGCAAGTTGGGTTTCACTTCATCATGGTGGCGGTGTGGGAATGGGTTATAGCATTCACTCAGGTATGGTCATCGTGGCTGATGGAACTGACGACGCAAAAGCAAGATTGAGCAGGGTACTTTGTAACGATCCTGGTATGGGTGTTATTCGCCATGCCGATGCCGGATATGACATTGCAAAGGATACCGCAAGAAAACATCGATTGTCCATTACCGATAGACTTGCATAAAAAAATGTTTCCCTTTTTGAGGGAAACATTTTTGTTTTATGGATGTTGACTTAAAACGTAAGTCCAACCCCCAGATTCAAATTCAAGGCGCCCATTCTCTGCTCGATGATCAAATCGCTTCCGGTACCGTTTGAAGTGATATCATATTTCCATTTCGGTTTCATGTACTGGTAATCCACGTTCCCGACAATGCAGGCTGATTTTGAGAAATTATATCTCAATTGAGTACCTATCTGCCATGTGAAAGCATCTTTCCATTTGTCGGCTGTGGAGATTTGTATATCAGGTACACTTTCGATGCCAAATTTGATTTGAGGCGCATTTGCACTGGCATAACCACAAAGCGCTCTTACATCGAGTAGCAAATCGTCTGTGATGGATACGGTACCAACCGGACCTACAACAATTCCCCAATATTGCCAATGGTCTGCATCAACCGCATCGCTTCCGGATGTACCTAAAAAATCATTCACAGATTTGTTGTTCAACTGAAAACGAGAGTACATGATATTTGAAGCTACTCCGAAATTCTCGCTGATGTTGTAACCTCCATTCAACTTCAGATTGAATCCAACCTGAGCGAATCCCGCATCTTGATATTTTGCTCCTTCTGTGGATCCAAAAACACCGACGGGAATGGATGGTCCGCCCAGCACAGATACATAAAATGGGTTTGAAGTTGTTTTGGTTTTTGTTTGTGATTTAGCCTGAAAGGCGAAAGCCATTAAAACGGGTAAGATAAACAGTAGTTTTTTCATGTTCATTTTTTTTAAGGTGATAGAATGTTATCAAGTGCAAATTCATCCAATTCGACTCACTGATGAATGACCATCATATGATTATCTTGTTTATTGCTCATATTCATACATGATAATGTTCATCATGATATGACTCATTTCATTTTCAATGTTCATCATGGTAAATAATAAATTCAGACATCAATTTTAGGACATGATACCACAGATTATGATACAAGAAACTGCCATAAAAAATGATAGTCCCAGAAATGAAGCTGTTGTAAATGTTTCATTCAAGGTGAGATTGTTGATGCGCTCTATAGCTTTCTATAAACGACAAATGGAAGTGTTGGAAGAGTTGCTAAAAGATTGGAATTTCCATGATGATTCCATCCATCACAAAGAGGATGTGACTTTTTTTCTGTTGCAACTGGGTCGTTGTAAAATGGAATTATCAAGAAAGGAATCTAGTTTGGTCATGATTGCAAATCGCGGATTTCGATTAATGTCGAAACAGGATACCGAAGCCATGACAAAATTATTAACCCGGATATCGAGACAAGTGAACCAGCTGGAGAATGAGATTGCGGAATTAAACAAGCAAATCAGAAACTATTTGATAGATTTTGCCTCATAATGAATTAAGCCCTATGATGCCTGTAAATGAACGTATGTCATTCACAAAAAAAGGAGCCGTTTGGCTCCTTTTTTATAATGTTTGTTTTTTGGTCTATTGCAATTTAGAAAGCCACATGGAGGCATTCATGAACAAAGGAACATGGGTGTATAAGCTCCATCCAACATACAATGTGTTGTTTGGGCCGCCGGTTCCATCATCAATTGGTGAACTGTCGGTTACAGCAAAAACGCGACCAGTTCCATATTGTGCAGTGGCGCACATGATTTTTGTGGTGCTGGTTTGAGCAGTTGAATTCTGCCAGATCAAAGGTTGAACAGTTGTGTTTGCTGTTCTGTTTATTGACAATGTTGATCCATTATGATAATCCAGATTCGTAACTCTGCCTTCCGTACCGTTCAAAAGAGGGTTGGTCAGACTGTTGGAAAGAACATTCGTACTAAGTTGTGTTATGTTTGTCAATTCAACACTCATTCCGAAAGGATTAGATCTTATACCATTGTTGCTCATCAGGTCATTCCAAATTCTCGGTGAATCCCAGCCATCACTGTTTCTATCTGATCCGTTGTGATTGGCACCAAGGAACAAACCTCCACCATTATTGACAAAATTGATGATGGCTTGTTTTTCTGAAAGAGTAAATGGTGTGTTCGGTTCCACCACAACAAAAACATCGTAATTTTTGAGGTCTTGTGCATTTGTGGTTGAGCCGTAAGTGATTAGACCGTTTGATGGTAAAGTTTCAACGGTATGTCCTTTTTTCACCAAAGCGATACCCCAGCTGGAAATAGCGCCGGTCCAGTAAGTCGGAGAAGTGGTTGATGTAACAGTAGATTGTAGAGGAGTAGGGTATCTTAATGGAACACTGTTGTCTTGATCGATTACCCAGTCTGCGTTTCCAGCCGTTTCACCTTGTGAAGCGTCAAATAAAAATTTCTTAACCACAACAGCACTGGAAATATCAGATGCTTTTGGGATCAAAGCTGTTTGAACGCTTTGTTGGGTGGAATCCATTTGGGTTTGGTCTATCTTTGCACAAGATGCGATTCCGATAGAAGCCAAAATAAATAAGGATGAAAATTTGATGTTCATTTGCTGATTTTTTTTCAAAGTAACAATCTTTTATATCTATGGCAAAAATATCTTCATCTATAATAAAAATAGTATAAGTGAATAGATTTTATGTATAGTCAAAAAGATATATACGAAATGCTGGACTTATCAGAAGGATTGAATACGGATCAAGTTTTGGAAAGTCGTGCTTCGAACGGCTCAAATGATTTGGAGCTTAGTGATGAAAGAGTAATTTGGCATGTTTTGAAAGACGTTGTGACAGAGCCGATGTTTCTTTTGTTGTTGGGATCATGTGTCATCTATTGGGCATTGGGTGAGTTGAAGGAGGCTTTCATTTTATTAATTTCTTTGTTTTTGGTTTCAGGGATTTCCATTTTTCAGGAATATCGAAGCAGGAATGCCATTAAGGCGTTAAAAAAAATCACATCTTCAGGAGCAAAAGTTTTAAGGGGAGGTGTTGCTATTTTGATTCCATCAGAAGAGGTCGTAGTAAATGATCTTGTTTTACTTGAAGAAGGGAGTTTGGTGCCTGCTGATGGTATTTTGATCAAATCAAATGATTTCGAAGTGAATGAATCTACCTTGACGGGAGAATCATATGCAGTGGTCAAGTCGCATGTGAATCATGATGAGGTTTTCAGTGGAACACTTGTGGTTTCAGGAAGTGCGGTTTGTAAAGTAAACACGGTAGGAATTAAAACCCAACTGGGTAAAATCGGGAAATCGATACAAAGTGTAAAAAAAGAGAGAACGCCTTTGCAGCAGCAAATCAGAGACTTTGTGCGAAATATGGTTTGGATCGGAAGTATCGCCTTTGTCATTGTTATTGGTTTCAACTATTATCTCTCCCACGACTTGGTTCATTCTCTTTTACAGGGATTTACACTCGCCATGAGTATCCTTCCTGAAGAAATTCCTGTAGCATTTAGCACTTTCCAGGCATTGGGTGCATTTCGCTTATTAAAGAACAACCGCATCATCGTTAAGCAACCCGGCTTCGTAGAGACACTAGGTTCGGCAACTGTGATCTGCGCCGATAAAACCGGCACCATTACTAAAAATGAAATGAGTCTTGTTTCGGTGTATGATGAAGTGGAGCAAAAATACATTGATTGCAGAAAAACAGAAGAGATCCCTCTGCACATCATTGAAATGGCCATGTGGAGCAGTGAAACCGAACCCTTCGATCCGATGGAAAAAGCCATTCACAGCTTGTATGCTTCCATTGCTGAAATTGATAAAAGAAAATCTTTTACACAGATTCATGAATATCCATTGGGTGGTAAACCCCCTATGATGACCCATGTTTTCTCCAATGAAAATGCAGAAATCATTATTGCAGTGAAGGGAGCTCCTGAAGCGATATTGTCTTGTTCCACGCTTTCACCGGAAAGAAAAGAAGAAGTGCTGAAATGGGTCAAGTCGATTGCAGAAAAAGGACAACGGGTGCTTGGTGTCGGAAAAGCAAATCCGCAAATCTATAAAACCCTGCCCCAAAACCAATCCGAATTCACTTTTACTTTTTTGGGGTTGATTGGTTTTCAAGATCCACCTAAAGCCAATATGACTGAAACCATCCGAATTTTTAAAGAGGCGGGCATCAATTTCAAAATGATAACTGGCGACTTTGAACAAACAGCTTTGGCAATTGGAAATCAGATCGGATTGGAAACAAAAAATGAAGTAATTACAGGCGATCAGGTTATGCGTTTGACTCAAGATGAACTCTGTGAAAAAGTCAAAATCACAACTGTTTTTGCCAGGATGTTCCCCGATGCCAAACTCAAAGTGGTTGAGGCGCTCAAAAAAAACGGGGAAGTGGTCGCCATGACAGGCGATGGTGTCAATGATGGCCCTGCCTTAAAATCCGCTCACATTAGCATCGCTATGGGACAATCCGGTTCTGAGCTGGCAAAATCTACTGCATCGCTAATTCTTACAGACGACGATCTATTCCACATGACCGACGCGATTGCTATGGGTAGGAAAATTTATGACAACCTGAAAAAAGCCATCCGTTATATCATTTCCATACATATACCCATCATTGGCATTGTGGCTTTGCCGCTTCTTTTTTTCTGGCCTATGACATCTTTCTTTTCTCCGATTCACGTCATATTTCTGGAGTTAATCATGGGGCCAACATGTTCCATAGTTTTTGAAAATGAACCTATGGAATTAGGCACTATGTCTCGAAAGCCGCTACTTAAAACCGATTCTTTTCTTTCTTTAAAACAACTCTCCTTAAGTATTATACAAGGTTTGATCATCACAGCAGGTTGCCTCGGGCTGGGTTATTTTCTAATGACTAAAGGTGAAAATATCGAATTCGTTAGAACCAAAATATTCATGACACTTTTGTTAAGCAATGTCTTTTTAACGTTGGTAAACAGATCATTCACGATGTCGATATTGGATTCCTTTAAAAATAAAAATAGACTCATTCCTATCGCGATTTTGTTTTCCATCCTGTTTATGATAACCGCTCTTCAAATCTCATTCGTAAGAGAACTGTTTGGGTTGGTCAAATTAAACACTATCAATTGGTTGATTTGCATTTCAGTAGCTTTGATTTCAACTTGTTGGATGGAATTATACAAGTTTTTTTTAAAAAGAAGATTTTTTGAAAAATGACGAATCATCAAAAGAATACTTTTCCTTTTTTGGAGGTTAATGATGTTTCCACTCAAGTCGACGGAAATTGGGTGTTGAAGAACATCAATTTTCATGTATCCGACGGAGAGAGGGTAGTGATTATGGGGGAGACAGGTTCAGGCAAATCCACACTGCTGAAGGTGATTGCCGGACTCGAGATGTGCGACAAAGGTGCAGTATTTGTTGATGGTATTACATTGAAAGGACCACAGGACCAATTGATTCCCGGAAATCCGGGTATTTGTTACATGAATCAACACGCTGTGTTGAGAAACAATTACAAGATTCATGAAATCCTTGATCGGCATCGCGCCATGAATCAAGAAGATGCTGATCAGCTTTATCAAGAAATGGGTATTACGCATCTTATGCATCGTTGGAGCGATGAGGCTTCAGGTGGAGAAAAACAAAGGGTGTTGTTGGCATCCTTGTTGGTCACCAAGCCGAAAATTCTTTTATTGGATGAGCCTTTTTCTAACCTGGATCAGATAAATAAATCGGTAATGTGGAATGTGATCGACCGGTTTGTTCAATCCTATGGCATGTTGGTTATTTTGGCAACACACGACCCATCGGATATTTGGAATAGGGCAGAAGCATTGATGATTTTACAAAATGGTTTAGTTGTTGACTTTGATGAGCCACGAAATATTTATTTCAATCCTAGCTCTCATTATGTGGCCGGATTGTTGGGAGATTATCAGCTTATTCCCGCAGATCATCCTTTGAATCATTTGTTTGAAGAATCAGATTCAGTTCAAGACCTCATCGTAAGGCCGTCTCATTTTCTATGTAAAAAAAAGCTTTCAGTTAAAAAGGCAATAAAAGGTAGGGTGGTTGGAATTCAATCCTTTGATCATTATAGAATGCTCGAAATAGAAATTCATCATTTCAACCTAAAAGTTTCTGTTGCCTTACATGATCAATTCGAGAAAGGGGATCAAGTTTTTGTTGAAAATGCTTTTGAGTATTTCCCTTCTGAAGATATCAATACGTAATCTTACTTAGACCGTTTCAGCGTAAACCCCCATTTTTTCAATTTCAAATGCTGTTTGCCATCTCCTTTTCATCGATAGATTTAGATTTGATTCCGTTTTAACCAATATCCTAAAGAAGCCCTTGAAAATGATTACTGTCCCGATGAATGCTATATATTGATTTCAATCTACTTGCAATTGATGAATGGTTGAAAAACATTTTCCCAGTATTTACTGGGATTTTTTATTTCTGGAAAAATATTTTAAGTGTGTTTTACGTGTTACTACTTATGTGTTCATGCATGAATTACGTGAATTGAAAATGGTTTGTATGATTCATAAAATAAAATCCTCTGATTTTCGTCATAGTATCAAGCAGGCAAGTTATCCATAATCCAATCCCTTCCTGTAGAAGTAACCTATGAAGATCATATCCAAAACATCCAATGAAAAAACCATGACTTCAACTATCCAAATGACGTTTTAAATTAAAATCATTTGAAGTCATCAAATAAACCCCGGTCGCTCCGGGGTTTATTTATTTTGTGGCATTCTAAAATGAAATCGTGTATGCACTACGTACAAATACGGAATATTTCAAGCACTAATACTCAATCTTGATGTTTTTTGGTTTTGCAAATAATAAAAGGAGGTCTGTCGACGTATATATGATGTGCTTCGGCACAGGTTCGTTTTTAATCCCTTTATGAAACCCTACATCCTATCCAATCCTTTGAAAAAATCCATGGTTCCGAATCCTATTGAAAAGTAAAAACAAATTACTCATCATCATCGAAACCATAAAAAAAACCCCGGAAATCCACCGGGGTTCTTTGTTTTATGTGAAAGATGTCAATCTATTGCGTAATCCACTTTTAATGTTATGGACGCCGTTTTTTCTTTGCTTGAAGTATTGAAGGATCCCCCGAAGCTGTAATCCTCATTCGAATTTTTTCCTGTGATTTGAAATACACCCATCTGGGCTTTTTTGATGGAACCAAGGGATGAGCCACTGTTTGAAGCGATGGTTTCTGCTCTTTTATTCGCATCAGCACTGGCCTTTGCCAGCAAATCTATTTTCAACTCGTTCAATTTGGTATAATAGTATTCAGGAGCGTTTGAATTCAATTCAATGCCCATTTCGAGCAATTCAGTGATTTCTCTCGACATTTTTTCGACCAGATCGATTTTTCGGGATTCAACCCTTACGTTACCCGTAAGTGTATATCCAGAGAACTCTGAGCTTATTTCGTTGCCGTTATCATCAAATTTTCTGGTGAAGTTTTTATTCATCGAAACGGAGGAAAAGACCAAAGAGGAGTCGGGGATACCTTTTTTGTTCAGGTATTTCCTGATTTCCAATTCATCGTTTTTCAACATGGAATAGGCGGATTGGAGATCTATTGCAGTTCTGCTGAAGCTTCCGCCCCAAACAATCAAATCGCTCATAAAATCCACTTCCGACAATCCGGTTACAGAAATCGTTTCATTGATTCTGTATTTATGGTTGTAGCCTTTGCTCAAAATAAGAGTGGCAATAATAATGGTTGCTCCTGCAACAATGTATTTGATTTGACTTTTCATACCTACAATGTAAAGAAATATTTTGTCATATGAACAATATTTGAAAAAATGGTTCGTTAAAGTATGGTAAATTCTATCCTCATGAAAAAAGTATATTTTATCATCGCCTCATTCGCAGTATTGCTCATTATGAATTCGTGTGCGGTACATAAAAATGCGATTGAAATGCCTTTATCTGAAGAAAATGATTCCTTTTCCAATAGCACAGTTGATTTTGTCGAATTGAAAAATGGAGAGATCATATATTTCAACGAGTTGAAGATGATAAAAGGCGTTTTTCGTGCCCCTCATCTGATTGGAGATGAAATTCACAAGTTTGTTGGATCGGAGCTTAATGCTTATCAGATAGATGGTGTGTATTCCATATCAGAAACACAAATAGAAAATGGGCATAAAAGTAAAGTAGCGATAGATGCTTTGCCAGGTTTTGCAAAAAGGCTGGTTACAGGTGGCCTGAATGTATATTCTAAAAAATATTACAATGGTCGTGCTGCCGTGGACGAGTTTTATGTGCAGTCCGGAAAAAACGGGAAAATATATGTGTACAGTCCAGAAGTGATCAAAATGTTGTTGGAATCTAAATCCAACGAATCGCTGGAGTTGGAAAGTTCAAGTTTGGTTGTCGCCAGCGATTATTAATTATTACTGTTTTTGTTTGTTATGTTATAGGAAAATTTGTGTGTTTTTTTAATTGCATCAATCCCCGGGTTTACTTCCGTAATGCCTGGGTTTGGTGTTTTTAGATGATGCTTGTCATCTTTTTTTTGTCAAGTCCTATCTTACTTTGTTGGATGAGGCTTTTAAACAAATACATCTTTTTGTTTTGTTTGTTTCTTCTCTTTTTCCAGACAATTTGTTTTACGCAAAAGGCTGTTATTGATACAGAAATCAACATGTCTATCGATGATAAATTGATTCTGTGGCGGGAAAACATGCTGAAAGAAATTGACCGATATCAACAATTGGATAAATCGTTTTCGCAAATAAAAAAACAAACGCTTAACCCTTTAAAGTCTGTCAGGGAAAGAAATTTATATCTCGCGAAATGGGTACTTGCTCGACTGGAAGCAAAAGAAATTCATGATACGTTATCGGTAGATTCTTTGCATTTTTCTAAAAGGATATTAGCTTTTCAAAAAAGGCATATGTTGAAAGAAACCGGTAAATGGACTGAAAAACTGATCAGTCTGATTCTATCTGATATAATCCTCACGCAAAAGAAACTGAGAAATAGCATTAGAAGACTTGATGCGGTTGTGATGAAAAAGGGTTCTTTGGTTTACATCAATATTCCTGATTATTCTCTTCATTATTATGATACTACTGGAACAGAAATCTTAAAATGTGCTGTAATCGTGGGCAAGCCATCTTGGAAAACCATGACAATGCAATCCCAAATAGACAACATCGTGTTTTGTCCCTTTTGGAATGTACCTGAATCCATTTTGAAAAAGGAGATTTTGTCATTGATGCGAAAAAATCCAAATTACCTCAAGGAGAATAGAATGGAGTGGTTCCAAGGAAGATTAAGGCAAAAACCTGGGATTGATAACTCGCTCGGACTAATAAAATTTAATTTCAACAATCCGTTCCATATTTATCTACACGACACGCCAGGCAAATCGAATTTCAAAAAACAAAAACGTGCTTTCAGTCATGGTTGCATCAGATTGTCCTGTGTAGATGATTTGGCTATGCTGCTTTTGGACAAGAAACAGGATTGGATTGATGCCAGAAAAGGGGAGTGTAATCAGGGCAAAGAAAAAAAATTCAATGTTGAAAAGGAGACAATGATTTTAGTAACCTACCTGACATCTTGGGTGGATGATCTAGGTAGGGTTCAGGTTAGAGATGATATATATGGTTGGGATAAATAAAAAAAAGCACGCAATTTGCGGGCTTGTGTATAGTGGTTGTAAATTATCTGTTGTTGAATCCACCGCGATCTCCTCTGTTGCGGTCGAAGCCACCTTGGTTACCTCCTCTGGGATGAGAACCGAAGCTACGTGGGGGAGCAGCTCTCTCTTCAGCTTCCTTGACAACCAAAGGTTTTTTTCCTAACGAAATGTCATTTAGATTTTCTATGGCATCTAAGCCATCTTCGCGATTTTTCATTTCTACGAAACCAAAAGCTTTGCTTTTGCCGGTTTCTTTGTCTATGGCAACCTTGGCTGAAACAACTTCGCCGAATTTTTCAAATATCTCTTCGAGTTCAGCGTCATCCAAATCATAGGGTAAACCGGCCACAAAAATTTTCATACAATAGTTTTCGTGAAGTTAGAAACTAATTAATTAAAAAAAGCAATTGAGCGATTTTTTTTAGGATAGATTGGATAAGCAAGATTTGGATTAAAAAGCGGCACAGCATCAGTTGTGATCATCAACTAATCTGATGGTTTTTCAAAGGATTATGGGCAGGATGTTTGGATAATACTAATTGATATCGGATCGTGTTTGGTTTTTCAAAGGAATTGAAAAAAATCAATTTGGGTTCTGGTTTTCCAAAGGAATGTTGAATCAGGATAGGAATTGGATGATACGGATTTTACTACCAGTCCCGAAGGACAAATAATCTATTTCAATAACCGTGCCAAAGTTTAATTAGTTTGTTTTTCTAACAAAAAAAAATAGCATTCACACAATTTTATTTTCATCAACACGTTTATAGATTGATTCTCAAATTCTGTAACCGTACCCAACACAACCAAGCTTACTTGGAATTTCCATGCAGTTACATCATTGAGGAACACATCAAAATAGTGGTAAGCCATTTTGATGTGATACACATCGCCGTTGCTAATCAACGGACAGTTCATTGAAAGATGAACTTGTCAGCAAGAGGTTGTTCGTTTGAACAGCCTCTTATTTTTTTAAAATAATAATCATTAAGATTCAAAATAAAAACAAGTATTGTGCGTTTGAGTATTGTAACTCTATATCCTAATGAAAAATTAAAGTTTATGCGAAAATCAATTCTTCAAGGTTTACGACTGATATTATCAGGAGTCCTTGCCATCACAGCCATTTCCGGAAATGCCCAAACCTCTGCAGCAGGTGGATCTACGGAGTCGATGAAAGTTTCGCTTTTTCACCTAAATGTCGACGGTTCTACTTCAATCATTGACGGAAATCTCACATTATACAATAACACGTTTTCCAATGGCCTGGAAGATGATGCTTTAAAAATGACGAATTTCGGAGAGAACTTCGGTATTACCCGATTCGCCTCAAATTTGTCAATTGAGCAACGGGTAAAAATTGTCGCAACAGACACTACTTTTTTTTCCATGTGGAATTTCACCATGCGAAATTATCGTATGACCATTGCTAACACCAATCTGGATCATCCTGGTCTATTTGCCTATTTGGAAGATTCATATCTGAACAGCTCAACACCATTGACTCTAAATGGACTAAATACCGTTGACTTTGCTGTAAATGCAGATGCAAGATCTTATCAGATAAATCGATTTCGCATAGTATTCAGAAATCCTTCTCTGATGCCTTTGCCTGTTAAGTTTGTTTCTTTCAGTGCCAATAAACTTCCTGCTTTTGTTTCTCTTAACTGGAATGTCAACAATGAATCATCAATGGATGAATATCAAGTTGAGAGATCATCGGATGGGATTCATTTTACTAAAATTACCAGTCTCAAAGCGAGAAATGTCGACGGCGATTTAAAATACCAGTCTACAGATCCTCAGTATAATGCTGGTGATAACTTTTACAGAATTAGAGGTGTGGAATTTACCGGTGCAAGTTATCTGAGTCAGGTTGTTAAAATAAGTGTGAAGCAAAAAGGAAATGAATATCTGATCTATCCAAACCCGGTAAGTAACAGAAAAATACATCTCCAATTTTTTGCAGAAAAACAAGGTTTATATCAATTCCAATTGATTTCAACGGAAGGTAAAATTGTACCTCTACAAAATTATACCGGATTCAAGGGAAGAAATCTGATTTCGATTCCTATTCAACAAAGACTTCTGCCAGGAATTTATGGACTAAGAATTACTGATCCTGCAGGCAATTGTGAAACAAAGAATATACATATACTATGATTTTTGGCGAAAGCCGTTTTTGATCCCTACCCTCAAAGGCATTTTTATAAATGCCTTTTTTTATTTTGAAAAAGCTTGCATTTGTGTAAAATACTTTTTATGTTTAGGTCAGAGATGAATTTTGTCTCCCTTACTTACACATGAACACCTGAAAAAGCGCGCAAGCGCTTTTTTTATGATTGATATCACAGAAATAACATGATTTAAGTATTTGATTCGAAATTAATTTGATTAATTTTGCACTTGATTCAGTTGATAACCTAACACCACCCAATTTCCTTCGTAAAGCCGCTCAATTTATAACATGAGTCGACGCAGGAAATATATTACCTCTCATTTTTTTCTTCAATTGAAGTTTTCAAGCAAATCAATGTTGCTCTTGCTATTTGTTTGGATGAAATTTGGAGTTTCATTTTCTCAACCTTGTTCCAATACTTTGAATGGAACATATGTTGTCGGTGTGAATGGAGATTTCCCTACACTGAGTTCCGCCTCCTTAGCATACAACAATTCCTGCTTGACCGGACCGATAACTTTTTTACTTGCAGATAGCTTGTATTCCACTTCAGAGAGCTTTCCCATCGTCTTTGAACGGAATCCTGATGCGAATGCCATCAATACTTTGACCATCAAGCCGCAAAATTGTTGTTGTGTGAATGTCGTTTGTAATACAGATAACGTTCCATTGTTGCGTATAAAAGGCAGTTACATTCAAATTGATGGTTCAAACAATGGCACAGAATCACAAAATCTCTCTTTAGTAAACAATTCCATCGTTTCGCCAAGACTTATTTACATACAGTCCAAATCAGCTGTCCCCACAGTCGACATCACTTTAAAAAACATGGTGTTGATGAATGGAAATGATAGAAGTGTGATTACCATCGGCGATACATTGAGTGCTTCGGGCGTTTTGCCGGGTTATTTTTCGAATATAACGATTAAAAATAACCAGATAAAAAGGTCATTATACGGCATTTTTGCAGTCGCAAAAGTTCAATCATCCAACGGAACCGGTTTGATGATTCAAAACAATGATCTTTCTTTTACTGGTAGTAGTGCTTTAAGATTTAACGGAATTTATTTGAAAGGCATTGAAGGTGCCACTATTCACAACAACATCATCGGAAATTTTGATGGGACGGATTCGGCGACGGATAAGGGAATATGGCTAGCGGATACCGTGAGAAATACAGTGGTTTCCAATAATAAAATTTTCAATCTGAATTATACAGGAGATAAAGGAAACGGCGCCCATGGTATTTATTTATCTACCGGATTCCCCAACGCATCCATCACAATCGCAAACAACATGATTGCCAATCTTTCCGGTGATGGTGCTGATTATACCTCAGGTTCAAAAATCATTGATAACCCCACGGGTATCATGGTTGATAATTTTCCTACAAATCAATCTGGAATCAGATTATTTCACAATTCAATCTTTCTAGGTGGTGTATCCGGATTTACAAATACCCTCAATAAAAATAAATCCATGTCGAGCTGTGTCAGATTGAAGGGTGGGAGTGTGGCAGAACTTCGAAATAACATATTGGTTAATAATTTGGGACGAAAAGACTCTGTTGGATTCGGTAGTGTCTGCATCATGACTTCTGCAGGAAATTCTCAAATTACAGGCCTTGATAATAATCTTTATTGGATTGGACCTACCGGTAATGGATTGAAATATATTGCATATCATTTCAATGCCGGTAACGCTTATTCGACATTGTCATCATGGAAAACATACACGAATAAAGACTTGTCTTCCATTAATGCATTTCCAGAATTCATTTCAGGAAGCGATCTTCATCTGAATAGAGGATTAAATACATCCAT
>JAURKN010000208.1 GCA_030831725.1 Ferruginibacter sp. | reverse complement strand
TTTACGCATGTAAATGTGTTTATCAGCAAGAAAAAGGGGTTGAAAATCCTTTTTTGCCTCATTTCTATAGGGTTTGTGCAATGTGTATACGCTCAAGAAAAATGGACGGCATTCAAGGGCGCGCAGATTCATACCATGGCCGGAAAAACCATAGAAAATGGGGTGTTGCTTATCAGAAACAGGAAGATAGAAGAGGTGGGTCAATCTGATTTGAAGCTTCCGGAAGGCACGGAGGTGTTTGATGTTTCAGGCAAACAAATTATGCCAGGACTAGTAGACACCCATTCTCATTTGGGTGGTCCTGAAGGAGGAGACGGATCAAATCCCATCCAGCCCGATGCTCGTGCACTTGATGCCATAAATCCGGAGAGCGATGGTTTTAAAAAGGCATTAGCCGGTGGAATCACAACCATAAATGTTATGCCTGGTTCCGGACTATTAATGAGCGGACAGACGGTTTATCTGAAAATGAGGCCTGCTAAAAAAATAGAAGACATGCTGATCGTGAACGAAAAAGGTGTTTACGGAGGATTAAAAATGGCCAATGGAACAAACTCCATGAGAAATGGAAATGGTTTTCCGGGCACCAGAGCCAAGTCAGCCTCATTGGTTAGGGAATTGTTTTTAAAAGCACAAGAGTACAAGAAGAAACTTGAGAAAGCAAAAACAGACAGCAGCAAGATGCCGGAGCGCGATTTGAGAATGGAACCACTTGTGGAAGTATTGAACGGAATCCGCACCGTACATTTTCATTCTCATAAAGCAAGCGACATACAAACGGTTATCCGACTTTCCAAAGAGTTTGGATTCAAACCGGTGTTGCATCATCTTTCTGAAGGATGGAAAGTAAGTGAGGAAATTGCGGCAGCAGGACTTTATAGTTCCATCATCATAATCGATGTGCCGGGCGGAAAAATGGAGGCGGTAAATCTTACACTCAAGACGGGTGGCGTTTTGGAAAAAGCGGGCGTGGCTGTCGGTTTTCATACAGACGATGGAATCACCGACTCAAGACTTTTTTTACGTTCCGCTGCAATGGCAGTAAGAGAAGGAATGAGTCCCAAAAAGGCGATGGAAGGACTTACCATAACGGGAGCAAAAATGCTTGACTTGAGTTCAAAAGTGGGCAGTCTTGAAAAAGGAAAAGACGCCGACTTTATCATACTCTCCGGAAATCCTTTTAGTGTATATACCAATGTGGAACAAACATGGGTGGAAGGTATGAAGAGATTTGATTTGACCAAACCCGAAGACCGCGCATTTCTTCAGGGTGGATATGGTGTTTATTCCAGCGAGAGAGGAGAATTTCATCATCACAAAAACGATGATGATACAGAACAATAGTCCACAATTCAAAAATTGACTTTTCATCAATAGAACATCATTCATCATGAAAAAAACAATACTGCTGCTGACCATTCTTTTTGTTGTGACTACAGGATTGATTGCTCAAGTCGCCATTTTTGCCGATAGCATTTTTCCGATAACGTCGCCGCTTATACGAAAAGGAGTCATTTTAATCAATAAAGGAAAAATTGAAAAGATTGGAACAGAATCAGACATCAAGGTTCCGGAAAATTATACCCGAGTGAAAACACATGCAGTAACACCCGGTTTCATAGATGCCAGGTCAACCATTGGAATGTCGGGCGTATACAACAATAACACCGATCAGGACCAGCTTGAAAAATCATCCCCCATTCAACCGGAGCTTAGAGCGATTGATGCCTATAATCCCGAAGAGAAATTGGTTTCAGTAGCGAGGGAATATGGAATTACAACCTTGCATACCGGACACGGCATTGGAGCCCTTGTCAGCGGACAAACCATGGTCGTGTCTACCAAGCCGGGAAACGTTGAGTCTGTAACCTTGAAACCACTTTGCATGTTGGCTATGACCATAGGAGATGGCGTATCTGGTCATTTTTCCAGTCCGGGCACCAAAGCAAAACAGATTTCGATGATTCGCACCGAGCTGCTGAAAGCCAAGGAATATGCTAAAAAAATGGAAGAGAAAGACAGCACTAAAAGGCCTACGTTTGATTTGAAAATGGATATGTTGTCTAAGCTGTTGAAGGGTGAAATCAAAGCGATGATCACAGCTAACACTACAGTCGACATCATGGGTGCCATTCGGCTTGCCAAAGAGTTTCAGTTGAAATTGGTGCTGGACGGAGCCGCGGAGGCTTATCGATTGACCGATGAGATCAAAGCGGCAAAATCCGAAATCATTCTTCATGCCACAATGGCGAGGAACGAGGGCGACATGTTGAACATGAGCAGGGCTTCTGCTGCTTTGCTGACAAAAGCGGGCATTCCGGTAAGCATAGAAAGTGGTTATGAGGGATATGTGCCCAAAACGAGAATTGTGTTGTTCGAAGCTGCGGTTGCCATGAGTTTCGGCTTGTCGTATGAGGATGCTTTGAAAACCATCACCATCAATCCTGCCACATTGCTGGGTATAGACAAAGAAAGAGGAAGCATTGAAAAAGGAAAAAAAGCGGATCTCGTACTTTTTGATGGAGACCCTTTTGAATACACATCACACGTTACCGGTGTATATATCGACGGCATTCGTTATTGATGGATTTTTTAAAAACGCATCATTACTGATCATAAAAAATAGCACATCTGTTTTAATCAACAAATGTGCTATTCATTTTTACAGGAGATTCAACTTCTAAGAATTCCTCACATCCAACCTTTACTCCGTTTTCATTCCCTTTGTAGCTGACTGTTCTCGGATTGTTTTTTCTATTTCTGTTTCCAGTGTGGCTCCGCTACCTTGTTTTGATTTTATTTTTTGTGCTGCGATGTAGGCATTTCTTTTTGCTGTTTTTTCAGCAATTTTCTTTTGGATCTCAGCTCTTTTGGTAGCGTTTTTCAAAACAATTTTTTCAATTTCAGCATTGGATTTTCCTTGCAGACTGTCGGCCAGTTGACGCTTGTCAATCTTTTTGAGAATATCAGGATTGCTTTCAACTTTATCTACCAAGTCCCATTCCGCATTGTTGTAAACCGATTTGTTTGATTTGGCTTCAATGCGCTTCACGTAAGCCGACTTGCTCATGGATTTGTTCTTTCCATCCATTTCTTTTTGAACGTTAGCATGCTGTCTTCCCTGGTTTCCATAGTAAACATAGGTGTTGTTCAACTCTTCATTCAAGCTCATCAGCTCATCGTCATAGGGTGTTTCATATTCAACAGCCCGTTCATTCTGATTGATGTTGGAATATCGGCCTTCTCCGCAATCCTGCATTTCTTTCCAACCCAGTCTCACCCCTTCCATTCTATCTCCACAAAATATCGCATTCACCATCACCCCTTTTTGTTTGGCAAGCATACATGCTCTTCTGATGTAGTCCGGTCCCTGAAGAAAACGTTCATTACCTGATATAAAGATGGTTTTATAGCTACTAGGATTATTATCCCATTCTAACTCAGTTAGTGAGGTGTAAATAGCCTGAGGTGCGAACTCCTCACCACCGTCCGTTGTCAGGTTGAATAATATGGATGAAAGCTCATCCAGGTTGGAAGTGAATCCGCTTAGTTGTCTGATATATCCTCTTCTTGGATTGTTCCGTGTTCTTCCGTATTCATAAAGTGCGATTTCGATTTTAGGTCTTGCACCGGAGCAGGTTGTTCTACCCATGATGGTGACCATGTTCCACAACTGCATCTTGGCTTGTTCTATAAGTCCGTCCATGCTATTACTCACATCTAAAATGATGGCTGCCTGGATTTTGGGACTGTTAAATACCGGTTGATGATGAATCGCACCAGGAATTGTTCTTGGTGTTCTGGTTGGGTATCTGTAATGATAGTTTGGCTGTGAAAAAGCGTTTACAACAAGGATAAAACAAAACAGTGTGATGATTAATGTAGATTTTCTGTTCATGGCTAAGTTTTTTTACTTGATTGTTATGGACTTGTTTTTCCATAATAAGTACATCGAAAAAGGACTAATTGACAACTCATTAACATTTTGCTTTGTCGTTTCAGTCATAATAGGGAAATTCGCACATGCAGTTTTCAAGAAAAAACCTCACCGACGAACAGTTAAAAGACTTGTATCGTTCCATTTTATTTCCCAGAATGATTGAAGAAAAAATGCTGGTGCTCTTGCGGCAGGGAAAAATTTCAAAATGGTTCAGCGGCATCGGACAAGAAGCCATTTCTGTCGGCGTTGCCAAAGCGCTTGATGCTGACGAATGGATCATGCCTCTACATAGGAATTTGGGCATATTCACATCACGAGACATGCCCTTGAGCACGTTGTTTAAACAGTGGCAAGGCAACAAAGACGGTTACAGCAAAGGCAGGGAGAGAAGTTTCCATTTTGGAAGCAGAGCCCATCATATTTGTGGGATGATTTCGCATCTGGGTCCCCAGCTTGCCATAGCAGACGGTGTTGCGCTGGCACATAAACTAAAAAATGAGAACAAAGTTTCCGTGGCATTTTCCGGAGACGGGGGCACAAGTGAAGGAGATTTTCACGAAGCATTGAATACAGCATCTGTGTGGGATTTGCCCGTCATTTTCGTTATTGAAAACAATGGCTACGGATTAAGTACACCAACAAACGAACAGTTCAAATGTGAAAGATTGGTAGATAAAGCCATTGGTTATGGTATGGAAGGTATTTGTATTGACGGCAACAATATTTTGGAGGTGTATGATACCCTAAAGGGAGTGAGAGAATACTGCATCAAAAACCAGAGGCCTTATCTGGTGGAATGTATGACATTCAGGATGAGGGGACACGAAGAAGCGAGCGGTGTTAAATATGTTCCCAAATCGTTGTTTGAAACATGGGAAGCGAAAGACCCTATTAAAAATTATGAAGATTGGTTGATTGCCGAAAAAATACTGACCGAAGGAGATGTGGCTGAAATCAGACTCACCCTGAAAAACCATATTGAAGAAGAATTAAAGATTGGATTTGAAGGACAACAGATTGTGCCGGATACGGAAGAAGAGATGTCAGACATCTATGCAAAAAGAACGACAGCTCCAGGAATGATTTTGGAAAATAGCAAACCCGATCTTGTCATCAGCGAGATGAATTGTGCAGAAAAAAAATTCATTCATGCTATTTCCGAAGCGTTGGAAATGTCTATGCAAAAGCATCCCGATTTGGTTTTAATGGGACAAGACATTGCTGAATATGGAGGCGCATTTAAAGTGACAGAAGGAATGGTTGATGTGTATGGCAAATCAAGAGTAAGAAATACGCCGCTTTGCGAGAGCGCAATTGTTGGTTCTGCGTTGGGGTTGAGTTTGAAGGGGATAAAGTCGATGATGGAGATGCAGTTTGCCGACTTTGTGACAGTGGGCTTCAATCAGATTGTGAACAATCTCGCCAAGATACATTACAGATGGGGACAGCAAGCGGATGTGGTGATTCGGATGCCTACGGGAGGCGGTGTGGGAGCCGGACCATTTCATAGTCAAAGCAATGAAGCTTGGTTTACACATGTTCCGGGATTGAAAGTGGTTTATCCTGCTTTTCCGATAGACGCAAAAGGATTGTTGATTGCTTCCATTAACGACCCCAATCCTGTTATTTTCTTCGAGCACAAGGCGCTTTATAGAAGTGTATCTGAATTGGTGCCTACTGATTATTATGAAATTGAAATAGGAAAGGCTAGACAAGTGATGTCGGGAGAAGATGTATCGGTGATCACCTACGGAGCGGGAGTACACTGGGCGCTGGAATATGCAAAAAAACACAAGGATATTTCGATGGATATTCTTGATTTAAGAACCTTGCTTCCCCTGGATTACGATGCCATCAGAAATTGTGTAAAGAGAACCGGAAAAGTGTTGATTCTGCATGAAGACACGCTGACCGGAGGTTTGGGTGGAGAAATCGCTTCTTGGATTGCCGAACATTGTTTTGAGATGTTGGATGCTCCTGTGATGAGATGTGCCAGTTTGGACACACCCATTCCATTCAACATAGAACTCGAAAAAAACTTCATGGCATACAATCGACTCGATGAGTATATTCAAAAGTTGATGTCGTATTGATGTAATTGTGATTTAATACACAATCAACTCATAAAACTGTTCCGGTTTCAGGTAGGTGTTTGCGAGTATTCGTATATCCTCTGCCGTTATGGTTTTTATCACATTTACAGAATCGTAGAAATAATGCTCATCCATATTGTTCAGGATGATGTTCTTCCATTTTGCCATGATTTGAAAAGGTCCGTCCAGTTCTCCTAGAATTCCACCGATCATGTAGTTTCTAACCAGCACGAGTTCTTCTTCATCTACCAGTTCTTCTCTGAGTTTTTTCATTTCATTATAAATCTCCTGAATGGCGGATTCTGCCACATCTCTTCCCGCTTCCGTGCTGATCATCCAAGCGGTTTCGTGTATATGATTTTGAATATAGCTGTAGATTCCATACGTATAGCCCTTGTCTTCTCTGATATTGCTCATCAGACGTGAACCGAAATATCCACCAAAGAGGGTGTTCAGCACACTTACTCTTTTGAAATCGGGGTGCTTGCGAGATGGAAAAGGACTAGCGAGACGAATCGCACCTTGTACTCCGTCGGGATCATTTTCTATCCTGAAAGTTCTTTCTGAAACGGGATGCTGTTGTAAAGGAACCAGGATGGTAGATTCTTTTGTAACAGAAAGAGAACCGAAGTGATTGTTGAGCAGTGTAATACAATCGGCGGGTAGGTTTCCGGAAATAAAAATGATGGGCCTTCCATTCAAATAGTTATCGCGGTAAAAATTCTTACAATCTTCTACACTGATTTCATCAATGTCGGTGGCTTCTGTATATTTTCCATAAGGATGACTCCCCCCATACACATAGCTGTCTATCAAGCGATTTGCCACAAACTCACATTTTTGCAAATTGACGGAGAGGCGTTGCTTGCTGTTTTGTTTATAAATGGCAAGTTCGTTTTCCGGGAAGACGGCATCAGAAACCATATCCTGAATTACGGGGAGAAGCTTGCTCAGGTGTTTGGTTAGAGAATGTAAGGTTACGGTTGCTGTTTCGTTGTAACAGGCTCTGTTGCAATAGCCTCCGTAGTATTCAAACGCTTCGTTGATCTCCAACGCACTCCTTTTAGACGTTCCGTTCTTCAGTAAAAAATTGGTGGCGGCTGCAACCGATTTTTTGGTTTCAAACTGATTGCCTGCAAAATATACAAGCTCCAGTTGAATCACCTCTTGTGCACCGGCATGTATGCTATATACTTCGATGCCGTTGTCGAGGATGTTTTTTTCATAAGGTTTCAGCAAAAGCTGATATTCTACCGCATCTTTTATGGATGGCGCTGTTTTTCTGTTCATGGTTTAGTTTTCACTTAAATAATACATCGTACTGCAATTCTCATCCCGGAACAACCATTGGCTTTGTGACTTGATTTGTTCTGCCGTCACAGCTTGGTATTTCGAAAGCTCTGTATTGATCAGGTTTGCATCTCCCAAATTTTCATACATCGCCAAACTAGAAGCGCGATTCATCAGACTCATATCTTCAAAAGCCATGGCGCTTTCCGCTTTGTTCTTTACTTTTTCCAGCTCTGTTTCGCTGATTCCATTAAGTTGCAAATGACGAATCTCTTCCATCAACGCTTTTTCCGCTTCACGAATATCTACACCCTTAACCACTTTGCCTTCTATGGTCATCAAGCCTGGATCGGTACTGCCGAAATGATAGCAGTCTATGCTGCTGAACATCTGTTTTTCTTTTACAAGTTTTTGAAACAGACGCGAAGACCCACCACCGCTCAAAATGTCGGAAATAAGATCGAAGGCATAATAACGATCATCCATACGCGAAGACATATGCCAGCATTTCACAAGTGCATCCAGCGGGACTCCGGATTTTACTTCAAGGCGTCTTGCAGATTTTTGTTCCGGTTCCATAGGCAACATGCGATTGTATCTTTCGCCTGCCGGTATTGGTCCAAACCATTTTTCCGCAAGGGATTTTACCGTATTGAATTCAACATTTCCCGCAACAACCAAGATGGCGTTACAAGGCGTGTAATGTTTGAAGAAAAACCCTTTTACATCTTCGAGAGTCGCATCTTCAACATGTTTCAACGATGCGCCGATGGTCATCCATCGATACGGATGTGTGGTGTAAGCCAGTTCCCGCATCTTGTGCCACAGATCGCCGTAGGGTTTGTTGATATAGTGTTCTTTAAACTCTTCACACACTACTTTGCGCTGCACATCCAAACTTTTTTTACCAAAAGCCAGACTCAGCATACGGTCGCTTTCCAACCAAAATGCGGTTTCGATATTGTCGGCTGGAAGTTGACAGTAATAATTGGTGAGATCGTTGGTGGTGAAGGCATTGTTCTCTCCTCCTGCGACTTGCAGTGGTTCGTCGTAAGAAGGAATATTGATGGAGCCGCCAAACATGAGATGTTCAAAAAGATGGGCGAATCCAGTTTTTTCAGGATTTTCGTCTTTTGCCCCTACATCATACAACACATTGACCACAGCCATGGGCGTGCTTTTGTCTGTATGCACCAAAACCCTCAATCCATTATCAAGCGTACATTGTTCAAATTGTATCATGTGGCAAAGGTACGATGGAGGGAGAAGATAAATGGAAAACCAAAATAAAATCAAGACCGATTTAAAGGATTGAAATTGGGCGGAATGACATTTCCAGGAGCTCGTTGTTTCGTTTCACAAGCAGCTTCACCGGTTTTTCGGTTTCTTGAATCATGGTCCGATATATTTGAATGTTACCCGAAAAGTCGCCATTGATTCCCACGATGATATCACCCGAGCGTAAACCGCTGGAATGTGCCGGAGAATCTGTAATCACATCTTCAACCAACACGTCTTCTCCTTCCACCAACATCGAAAACCCGGAATACCCATATTCAAAAGGATCATTGTAGTGAATATTCGGCGTCAGATGTATGAGGTCTTCTTGGTAATTCAGAATGATGTTGAACCGTCTTAATATTTCATTGCCCAACAATCCTCCTTGAGCTGGATAGCCGATTACGCCAAACTCATCATTGAATATGTATGTGGGAACGTCTCTGAAGACAAAAGAACCAAGAGTGAATTTTTTCAGCGTGGTTAGCTGCATGCGCTTTTTTCCACCAACCCCTTCCGCTCTTGTGGTGAAACGCTTTTTTTGATTTGTGAAAATGGATGAATCGGAACAATAGTCAGCATTCAATAAAACAGCCAAACCCGCACCGGAATCAAAATAGAATGGATGTTTGGTTGTTGTGTTGTCGGAAATGACTATGGGAAAGGTCGGTACGGCGCCCAAGCCGGTTTGAAAGAAACGACCCTTTTTGGGATAGGTATGAAGACCTTTTGAGAAGATGCTCATGATGTTTTTTTCGTGGTCGAGATGAATGATGTAGCGAGAGAAAAAAGCATAACCGATCACACCATCAATCTCCACCCCATAAATGGAAGAAAGCAAACGGTAGTCGTATATATGGAAATTGAGATTGGAAGTGGATATGCCATTCAGATGAAGTGTATGTTGATTCGACATTGACGTTTCTTTCAATCCTCCGATGCCAGACAAGCGAATGCTTTCTGATGAGATGAATCCCATGGAAGAAGCTTTTGAAGAATCGATGGATATGCCGCCACTGCCCGTATCCAGGATGAAGTGAAGACTGTCTCTCCAACCATCAAGGGTCCCCGTTACCATCACCACTCCACCACTCAAGGTTTGAAAGGGTGTGGAACCCAGATAGGAGGAAGTTCCATCATCTTTTTTCAACTGACAAAAAACACTGCTTGCCCAGAATGTTGTAAGATATAATAATAGCATTCTCATCTCTGATAACAAATTACAACCTATTGAGCTTAATTTTGTTACTATAACAAACCGATTGAGATGGAAAAAGACATTTTGTTGAACAAGGCGTTGGAAATGGAGTTTTTGAGTGTGGAAGAAGGCTTGTTCTTGTTTAAGGAAGCCCCGTTGACGGAGTTGATGTATGTGGCTGATGAGCTAAGAAAAAAACAAGTGCCACATGGTAAAGTGACCTGGCAGATCGATCGCAACGTGAACACTACGAATGTGTGTTTGGCCAATTGTAAATTCTGTAATTTCTATCGCATTCCCGGTCATAAGGACGCGTATATAACTGATATTGAAACGTACAAGAAGAAGATTGAAGAAACCATAAAATATGGTGGTGATCAATTGCTTTTGCAGGGAGGACATCACCCCGAACTGGGATTGTCTTTTTATGTGAATCTATTCAGGGAATTGAAGCAGATGTATCCCAACATCAAACTTCACACCCTCGGGCCACCGGAAATCGCACATATCACAAAGCTTGAAAAAAGCACGCATCACGAAGTGCTGAAAGCTTTGAAAGAAGCGGGAATGGACAGTCTGCCGGGAGCAGGAGCTGAAATACTAACGGATAGGGTAAGACGATTGATCAGCAAGGGAAAATGCGGGGCGCAAGAATGGCTCGACATCATGCATGAGGCGCACAAACTGGATATCACGACATCTGCTACCATGATGTTCGGACATGTTGAAACGCTGGAGGAAAGATTTGAGCATCTCGTCAAAATCAGAGAGGTACAGTCAAGAAAACCCGAAACATCAAAAGGATTTTTGGCATTCATACCCTGGACTTTCCAGGATGTGGACACGCTTTTAGCGAAAATACGAGGTGTTCAAAACCTGACCACGTCGGAAGAATATATCAGAATGATCGCCATCAGCAGAATCATGTTGCCGAATGTATTGAACATACAGGCAAGCTGGCTGACAGTTGGAAAATCGGTTGCGCAGATTTGTCTGCATGCAGGAGCCAACGATTTTGGCAGCATCATGATAGAAGAGAATGTGGTGAGTGCAGCAGGAGCTCCACATCGATTTACCAGCAGAACCATACAAGACGCGATTCGTGAGGCAGGATTCGAGCCTCAGTTGAGAAACCAGCAATATGGTTGGAGAGAGATGCCGGTGATGGAAGAGCAGGTGATTGATTACTAAAGAAAAGCGTATTTAGTTTACCGCTGTTAATAGGTTGATGAGATGCGAGAATCTATCAAAACCCAATCTTTGAGAAATGAAAACAATTAAACTATTCAGGATTGTAGCTATGGCGGAAGGGATTTCCTTCTTGGTGTTGCTTGGCATCGCTATGCCATTGAAATACATGTTTGATATTCCACAAGCGGTTCAATTTACCGGGATGTTACATGGAGTGCTTTTTGTTTCATTCATTTTATTGGCATGGTCGGCGATGTCGGCTATGGAAAAAGGACACCTCTGGTTGCTTAAGGCCTTTGCCTTGTCTGTTATTCCTTTTGGCACTTTTGTGTTAGATAAGGAGTTGAAAGCATATCAATAAGATCATTTCCCCAAACTTTTACCTTAAACCAGACTAATTTGTAGTCTTTTCTTTCTGATTTTGATTGAAAAGGTTTCACAAACCAAACAATTTTCAAATTCTGTTGTTTGGGATTCGCAGGATTCCGGGGACTTCGATCAACCTAATCATCATTATATAAGATGACCAACTTGAAACATGGCAATGGTGAGTTGTTGGATTATCTTTTTATAGGTGCCGGAGCATCGGCAACACTCATGCTGATGAGTCTGCAGCGGCGCGGGCTTTTGAAGGGGAAAAAATGTATTGTTTTAGACCCCGACACGAAAAAAATCAATGATAAGACCTATTGTTTTTGGGCAACCCCCGAAGAGGCAATAACGAGTGCCTGCGACAAGCTGATTGATTATCGCTGGAGCAAGGTGAGCGTGAATCGCAGCAAGCCGGAGACGTTGACTCCGATGACATACATGCAAATTTCAAGTTTGAGACTTTATGAGGAAACGCGTCGGATTTTGGTTGCGCATGGTATTGAACAGTTGCAGGAAACTGTTTTGACGGTGAATGATACGGAGCGAGGAGTACATGTGGTCACAGACAAACAGGAATGGATATCGAAACAGGTATTTGACAGCCGTCCACCAACCTATCTTCCTCAAAAAAATAACGAGTCACATTTGTTACAGTCCTTTGTGGGCTATGTGATTTCGTTGGAAGGAAACACTGTGGATCCCAATGCGATCGACCTGATGGATTTTTGCGTTGATCAACAGGGGCACACTCAATTTGTATATGTATTGCCTTATAGTGAGAATAAAATGCTGGTGGAGTTGACACGTTTTGGCAAAAACCCAATTCAACCGGAAGAAGCCAAACCCCTACTCAACAAATACATACTGGAACGATTCGGCACCTACAATATCTTAGATATTGAGATCGGGTGCATTCCAATGAGCAATGTCGCAACAAGAAACGACGATTTTCCGGGATTAATCTCTATTGGTGGAAGAGCCGGAGCCATAAAGCCTAGCACGGGATATGCCTTTAAAAACATGTTTTTGCATGCTGAAAAACAGTGTGAATCTTTACAAAAAGAAAACAAACCCGTAAGTATCGAATCTCCGTCACGTTTTCGCTTTTACGATAGGTTGCTGTTGTTGATTCTCAGTTTTAAACCCCAATATGGGAGCAAGATATTTCAGACTTTATTCAAACAGAACAATACTAAAAATGTGTTGACTTTTCTTGAAGAAAAAACAAGTTTTTTTCAAGACCTCCGGATTTTGCTTTCTCTGCCGATATTTCCTTTTATACAGGCATTCTGTTTTGACGTTTTTGTAAAAGGGAAGAAAGTGATGGTGCCGGTGCTGTTGTTTTTGATCTCGCTTTTTTTGTGGATGATGGACACCTTTTTCCCGGATTTATTCATGTTTGTTCAGTATGGGCTGTTTTTTTTGGGTTTACTTTTGGTTGGTATTCCGCATGGTGCAGTCGACCATCTTTTGGAAAAAGACTCTTTGCATGCGCGTCCGGATATGGGATTCTTGGTTCGTTATTTAGGAGCCGCGTTTTTTTGTTTAATGGTTTGGTTGACATTCTCTTATGTGGCCATCGTTTTTTTTCTGATCTATTCAATCTGGCATTTTGGGCAAACGGATATGCAAGAGTGGAAAATGGGCACTAAAGGGAGCGAGAAAAACTGGATATGGGGTGTTGTTTTGTTCTCCGTCATCCTGCTTGGTCATATGACTGAGACGAATATGGTTTTTGAGCAGCTTCATTTCATTTCTGTGGGATTATCGGAGCGGGTGGGAAAAAACATCGCCCTATTGATAGCATCAATTGCGATAATCTGGGGGTTTTTGGAAAAACGAACCGCTATGGTGTTGAGCATCAGCACATTAGCCATTGGAACGCAACTCCCGCTTATAAGTGCTTTTGGCTTGTATTTTATTGGGCAACACAGTATCAATGGGTGGGTTCATTTGAAAAAGGGACTCGGTACGGACGATAAATCTTTGTTTGTAAAAGCCCTGCCTTTCACCCTAGCCGCTTTTTTGTTGTTCGGAGTCGCCTTGTTGGGCATTCGAAACAATTGGTTTTCAACCAGTAACATCAATTGGATAACCCTGTTTTTTGTTTTTATTTCTTGTATCAGTTTTCCACATGTTCTTCAAATGTCAAAGTTTTATAAAAAAAATTATAATAAATTTTAAACAAAAAAAGTAAATTTAACAAAATAATAAAATTTCTTTCTAACAAAAGAACAAAACCCAATTTGGGTTGTTTAAATAACATTGGAGACCAGAAACCAATCAAAAAAACGGGGAGTCTTCTGAAAATCCATAAGAGTAGGGTCAACAAATCTTTTTTATCATGGAACATTTAAAAATCGCAAGCGATAACTACGTAGCATTTACGTTTTTTATCGGAACAATGGCTATGATGGCCGCATCGGTGTTTTTCTTTTTCGAATTGGGTAACACCAGCCAGAAATGGAGAACATCAGTACTCGTATCCGGACTGATTACTTTCATTGCTGCCGTGCATTACTATTACATGCGTGGTTACAATCTGGAAACAGGAGATTCTCCAACGTTTTTCAGATATGTAGACTGGATTCTCACTGTTCCTCTGATGTGTGTTGAATTCTATTTGATTACCAAGAAGGCCGGTGCGAAAATCGGTTTGCTTTGGAAGTTGATCTTCGCATCACTTGTCATGTTGGTTACCGGTTATTTCGGTGAAACCATCGACAGAGACAATAGTGTTATGTGGGGTATCATTTCTGGTGCTGCTTACTTCTACATCGCTTACCTCGTATGGTTCGGTGAAGTTTCAAAGTTGGCTCAAGATGCGGGTCCTCAAGTTGCTAAAGCAACAAGAGTATTGGCTTGGTTCGTTCTTGTAGGATGGGCTATTTATCCTTTGGGATACATCTTGGGTACTCCAGGTGGCTTGTTCGGAATACAGTTGGTTGCAGATCCTGCTGCAGCTTCTCATGCGATGGATATCGTGTACAACATTGCTGATGCGATCAACAAAATCGGTTTCGGTTTGGTTATCTATGCACTTAGCAGAAACGAAGATTAATTCGAGCTTAGAATTAAAAAAAATATCAAGGGGTGGAATGCTGAAAAGCGTTCCGCCCCTTGTCTTTTTGCACCAAGAAATAAAATCCACCTAAAATCAGAACCATACGTAGAAAAAAGGAAGCCACGCTCAGGCATTTAAAAAAAATATTAATTTACATCATCTGAGATAAAGAAAAACGAGAGAACCAACGCAGCCTTAGGTAGAGATAAGACAAAAAAATCAGTTGACGATTGAGACAGTCCAAGTATACTGACGACACCGTTCACGGAGTAGCCGAAAGCCGAAAGTGGAGGCAAAATATTTAAAAAAAGAACATGGAAACATCAATGACTCAAAACACAAATCAAGCACAAAGCTACCGTCTTGAATTTTTTGGAAAAGGTTCGGACTACTTTGCAATTATGATTGTCAATTGGCTATTGACACTAATCACACTTGGACTTTATTATCCATGGGCAAGAGCTAAAAGACTTCGTTACGTTTACGGACAAACAGCATTGAACAATGAACGATTTCATTTTGCAGGAACAGGAAATGAAATGTTTCGTGGATTTATCAAAATCATTTTATTCTACGTTGCAGTAATAATTTCTTATATGCTACTTTTTATTGTTACTCAGTCGCAATTACTTGCAGTTCTCTTTTTATACCTTGCCATTTTTGCAATTATTCCGTTTGCAATTCACGGCTCATTCCGTTATAGAATGAGCAGAACATCGTATCGCGGAATACGTTTTGGTTATCGTGGCGACCGTAACGAACTTGTGACAAAATTCTTCAAGTGGGTGTTTTTTACGATTATCACATTTGGTATTTATGGTGCTTGGTTACAAATGAATATTCGCAGATATACGCACCAAAATATTCGTTACGGAGATGTTGAGTTTTCAAATAACGCAAATGGTGCCGACTGGTTTTTACTCAACCTAAAAGGGTACTTTCTTACAATAATCACTCTTGGTATTTACTCTTTTTGGTGGCAAAGCGAAATTTTCGCTTATTACATTGACAACATGAGAATGACCAAAGACGATAAAAAAATCAATTGTTCTTCTACAGCCACCGGTGGCGGATTTTTCAGGCTTTTAATTGTCAATTTTCTAATTACGGTTTTCACTCTTGGCTTTGGAAAAGCGTGGGCAGATATGCGGACACAAAATTTTATTTGTGATCATGTAAAAATGGAAGGCGACATTAACATTGACGAAATTCATCAAACCGAAGAAGAATACACAAACGCTTTTGGCGAAGACGCAATGGATTTTTTTGAAATTGATTTGGCATGATGATCAACAATAAGATAGAGGCTGTATACTTTGACGGACAATCATCAGCCTCACAACCAACGACAGTTCTATTTAATGACACGTTGAACGAATTACGTTTACAAGTTGAAGGTAAGATTTCGCTTGTTTGGCAATTGGAAGACTTGCAATTTGAACAGTATAATTCTTTGCTTGAAATAAGAAACAAAAACTATTCGGGAGCATTACTGAAAATTGAAGACAAAGATTTTTCTGAAAAATTTTTTGCCGCAATGAAGCAAAATAAGCGGATTGATATTCATACACGCTTATTAAACCTTGGTCTTTCAAAAATCACGGCAATCGCGGTTTGTTTGCTTGGTTCTATTGTACTTGCATATTTCTATGTTTTGCCACCCATTGCCGAAAAATCAGCCGAACTTTTACCTGAAAGTTTTGACAACGAAATTGGAAATGTGTTTATGGAGGCATTTCTAAATGAAAATGACGTAGACACAACAAAAACGAAATGCTTAGAACAATTTGCCGCAGAACTAAATTTGAAAAACAAAAAAAAACTGCGGTTTACTGTTGTAAAATCAAAAGAAGTAAATGCTTTTGCTCTACCTAATGGGCAAATTGTTGTGTTTTCAGCCATTTTAGAAAATATGGAAACCCCGGAAGAACTCGTTGCATTACTTGGACACGAAGCATCCCACATTAACCACAGACATTCAACAAAAATGCTTTGTAGAAATCTCGCAGGTTATATGGTAGTTTCTTTGCTTTTTAGTGATGTTAACGGTGTTATGGCTGTATTAGCAGAAAACGCACAACAACTTCATTCACTTTCGTATTCACGCAGTTTTGAACAGGAAGCAGACGAACAAGGGTTAAAAATTTTAATGGACAACAATGTTAATCCAAACGGGATGGTAAAACTATTTGAACAATTAGAAAAAGAAAGTAAAATTTCTATCCCAAAAATTATTAGTTCTCACCCATTGACAAATGAAAGAAAAGAAAACATGCAGAAAATTATTTCCGCGACAGCGCATGAAGTAAAATCAAACAATAAATTAAACGCTATTTTTGAAGTCATTAAAAAGTAAATTTTTACAATTTAAAAAGTTTCGTCAAAATATTTTGCAGACAAGCTTACCGTAAGAAATGGTTTTATTGTAGTTTAGTTATCTACACCAAAAAGGGTTAATACTATAACAATTATTTCGAAATGAATTTCAAAGAGATCGAGTTCACGCAGTGTCTTGTGTTTTTTGATGTGAAGTGTTCTCCGAGGAACACATGACCTAAATGTCCATCGCAGGATGCACAAATGATTTCTGTTCTTCTGCCGTCGGAATCAGGAACTCGTTTAACCGCACCCGGTATCTCATCATCGAAACTAGGCCATCCACAATGTGAATCGAATTTGTCTTTGGAATGATATAGTGGAGTTTCACATCTTCTGCAAACATAAGTACCCTCGGTCTTATGGTTGGTGTATTCACCAGTGAAAGGCATTTCTGTTCCCTTGTTCACAATCACGCGGGTTTCTTCGGCGTTCAATGGATTCAGCTTCATGGTTTTGTTTTTTGTTGCGGGATAGATTTTATTGAAATGATCTTTGGCTTTCAATATGTATTGTATCAGTCTGATTTCATCGCACGAAGCGGCAAATTCATAACTGGGTCTGTACCATAGTAAAAAGCTGTCGAGTCTCGGAGGTGTGATGCCACTCATCCTTCTCACCCAAATTTTGTTGAAACGATAATCGACGTATCGTTCCTTCTCCTCTTGTTCCAGCCGATTTTGAAAGGCCAACAATCTGTTGTTTCTTCGAAAACGAAAAAGATTGATTAGTTCATTCACATCCAATCCCGACATTCCTCCGCCAGATACAGATGTCAACTCCGGATTGTTGAAACGAAAAATGTCTGCATAGATGCGCCTGTTTTCTATGGAATCTTCCTGATAGGATTTGGCAAACACTTTCACCTCTTTCAAGGTCTTATATTTTTGAGTCACCGTAACGTGTAAAGAAACATCCATGTGCTCGGGATCGGCAATATTGGCCAAACTGAATTTTTGAGTGGGTTTGTTGATGTAAAAAAAGCTGAGCGAATCTTTTTCACCGGCTAAAATTTCGTAGTGTCCCAAACTGTCGGTAATGGTAAAAATACCGGAGGTGCTCACCACCCTCACATTTTCAACCGGATTCATTTTCGTGATGTCATAAACGGTTCCTTTGATCAGAGACTGGGATTCTGCAGAAAGGAAACCAAGAGAAAAAATAATGATCCAAATTGCTTTCAAAGCGTGGTTGGTTTGGAGCAATATTAAAGATAAGGTGTGAGCCACAGTTTGGAATCGAGCTTATTTAACGTAGCATTTGCTTTTTGATGCATTCCGCTATCACTTTTGGATAGTGCATGAACTCAAGTGTTCGAATCTTTTTTTCCAATGTTTCAGGACTTTCATCCGGTGACACTTCGCATGTTGCTGTGAAAATAACATCGCCATTGTCGTAATGTTCATCCACCCAATGAATGGTTATTCCGCTTTCTTTTTTCCCGGAGGCGATTACGGCTTCGTGAACTCGTCTTCCATACATGCCTTTTCCGCCAAAATCAGGCAATAGAGCCGGGTGGATATTGATGATTTTTCCGGCAAACCCGTTAATAAGTGTAGAAGGTATTTTTTTCAGGAACCCGGCAAGCACAAGCCAACTAATGTCCAGGTTTTGTAGGGTTAAGACCAAGTCCTCAGCCTGTGTCAAATCTTCTTCATTAATGATAATACATTGAATATCAAATTGTTTTGCAATATCTACTACGCCTGCATTGGGCCGATCCGTTACAATGGCCGAAACGGTGAAAAGTCCTGTTTTTTGTGAAAAATGGATGATATTTTCAGCATTTGAGCCTTTTCCACTTGCAAAAACCGCGATTTTGGGGATTTTCGAGTCTTTTTTACCTGTAAACTTCCTTAATATCCGTTGAATGTAATTTCTAAAAAAGACAAACTGGCCCAACGGAATGCTGATCAACAAAACGCATATCGGCCAGAGTAGAGAAATCAAAAACAAATAAATCAACCACCAAACAAACCCGACCTCCAAGCCTGACAAGCCCATGATCGCCTTTCCAACCCTGGCACAAGTTGAACCGCCCAAAGCAAAAGTGCAAAAAATGAGAAACAGGTTTACCGAATTCACCTTCCACCGCTTTTTCAATAATGTAAACATCATGCAAAGTTGAGGAAAAATGGCATTGAAAAAAGGAAATCATTCTCTGAGCAAATTGTTGACATTATTATGACAAAAGGCTAAACACAATGACACAAATCGTTGAAACACACATTAAATCGACAAAAAATTTTTTAACAAATGTTGATATAATCTCACCGCTCTGCATTACTTTTGTCCGCGAAATTGGATTTTTTCCACATTTAGACCCGATAACCGTATGAGTCGCTTCAGCCATATCATCTACAAGTCCTTGTTCGGACTAATTCTTGCCTTCTTGTTTTCTTTTCAGCAAACCGCATTTGCAGCGGACGGAGAAGCATTGTTCAAGGCAAATTGTGCAAACTGCCACAAACCCGATGCGGATTACACCGGTCCTGCCCTGAAAGGTTGGAGCACACGTGTACCCGATGCGGAGTGGATTTACAAGTGGGTTGCCAATCCGGCCCAAATGATCGCATCAGACGCTTATGCGAAATCGCTTTTTGAAAAATGGAAGCCGACGGTAATGACCGCTTTCGCGAATTTGAAGAAAGAGGAGATTGACGCCATCATGAAATATGTGGATGATTACACACCACCCGCAGCAACCGCAGCGGCCCCAGGCCAGGCAGCTCAAGGTGGAGGAGATGACAACACCATGTTTTATGGCATTCTAACCATGATTTTGGCTTTGGTTGGTTTCATTTTATTACAAGTGAACAGCAACTTACGCAAGCTTTCTGATGAAAAAGAAGGTATTCACCGCGGAGAGCCCGTACCATTCTACCGCAACAAAACCTATATCATGGCGGTGGTCTTGGTTCTCTTTATTGTTGGAGGATACAATGTGGTAAACAGTGCCATCAACCTGGGAAGATCAAAAGACTATCAGCCTCAACAACCCATATATTATTCACACAAAGTGCACGCCGGAGCCAATCAAATCAGCTGTTTGTATTGTCACGGAAGCGCTCAAGATAGCAAACATGCGGGCATTCCCTCTGTGAATGTTTGTATGAACTGTCACATGGGTATTAAAGAATACAAAGGAGATCCTATTGTAACAGAAGAAGGAAAAACCATTGATGGTACTGCAGAAATCCAGAAGCTCTACAAGTATGCCGGATGGAATCCTGACACAAAGCAATACAATCCAGACAACAACAACGACGGAACTCCCGATGGTGCAAGCGCAATTCCTTGGGTACGCATCCACAATCTGCCTGATCACGTGTATTTCAACCACAGTCAGCACGTAAAAGTTGGTAAACAACAGTGTCAGACTTGTCATGGTAACATCCAGGAAATGCCTGAGGTTGCTCAGTTCTCAGACTTGAGCATGGGATGGTGTATCAACTGTCACAGAGAGAGCAAGGTTGACTTCCACAACAAAGAAACCGGAGAAGGAAACAAATTTTACAGCATTTACGAAAAGTTCCATAAAGACCTGAAAGATCACAAAATGGACAGCGTGACTGTTGAAAGCATTGGTGGAACAGAGTGTCAGAAATGTCACTATTGATAATTTTATTTTCTTGATCGGACCCATAATCCAAAACTGAATTATTTAACTATGAGCAATAATAAGCACTGGCAGAGTTTCGGAGAACTTAACGAAACGCCGTCTTTCCAGAAAACCGTCGAGAATGAATTTCAGGAGCAATTGCTTCCTGCAAGTGAATTGGCCAACGAAGGGTTTGCCACAGGAAAAACAGCCAGAAGAGATTTTTTGAAATACCTGGGATTCAGCACAGCAGCAGCTGCGATTGCCGCCAGTTGTGAAATGCCGGTTAAGAAATCAATTCCATACTTGCAAAAGCCGGACAATGTAACTCCAGGCGTTGCGAATTATTATGCTTCTACCTACATGAATGGAGGAGATGCAATCAGCGTAGTTGTAAAACAGCGCGATGGACGTCCGATCAAAATTGAAGGAAACGAACAATCTTCTCTTACCAAGGGAGGTACTAACGCACAAGCACAAGCGTCGGTACTCGATCTGTATGATACAACACGTTTACGTCATCCTTTGCAACGCAACGGGAATGATTTCAAGGAGGTCACTTCGTTTGACGCTTTCGACAGCATGATCGCCAATGGTATGAGTTCTCTCGGCGGAAAATCACTGGTTCTGTTGACTTCCACCATTCACTCTCCTTCTACGCTTCAGATTATTAATAATTTCCTGGCAAAATATCCTGGAAGTCGTCATGTGCAATACGATGCCATTAGTTATAGTGGTATGTTGACTGCCAAGGAGGCTTGCTATGGAAAACGTGCCATTCCATCTTATCGTTTCGATGCTGCAAAAACCATTGTCAGCCTCGGAGCGGATTTCCTTGGAACCTGGCTCAGTCCGGTTGAATTCAGCCAGCAATATGCTACAAACCGCAGAATGAAAGGCGCGAACTCTAGCATGAGTCGTCACTTTCATTTTGAGTCGATGATGAGTCTGACAGGAAGCAATGCGGATGACAGATATACACACAAGCCTTCAGAAACCGGTGCGATTGCATTGGCTTTATTGTCGAAATTGGGTGGTGCGGTATCTGCTCCTTCCATATCTGACGCCAATGTTAAAGCAGGTATCGAAAAAGCAGCTGCTGCGCTCATGTCTAACAAGGGAGCATCTTTAGTAGTATGTGGCAGCAACGACATCAACATTCAGTTTGTGGTTAATGCCATCAACGAGATTGTTGGTGCTAATGGAACAACCATCAATTGGGCTGCAACCAACAACACCCGCAAAGGATCAGATGCCGAAATGAACAAACTGGTATCTGAAATCCAATCAGGTGCAGTAAGTGGATTGATTGTTTACGGTTGTAATCCTGTTTACACACATCCTTCTGGTAAAAAATTGGCAGAAGCCATTTCCCGTTTGCCATTCAGTGTTTCTATGAACGGCACAATGGATGAAACCACAGAAAATTGCAAATTCATCATACCATCTCACCATTGGTTGGAAAGCTGGGGAGATGCCGAGCCTGTAACAGGACACTATAGTTTTATTCAGCCAGTCATCAATCCTTTGTTCAAAACAAGAGATTATCAAACTTCGCTGATGAAATGGAGTGGTGGTGCGAAAGCTGCATCAGTTACTAATGCAACAGACAGCTTGAGTAAATCGACTGTTGTGGTTGCAGATGGTAATGATTACGAGACTTATCTTAAAAATTACTGGGTTGCCAAATTGGGCAGCAACGATTTATATAACAAAGCGCTGCAAGATGGTCTTGCTGAAGTTGCTCCGGTAACAGCAGCGGGAACATACAACGCCAGCGCTCTCGCTGCCGCCGCTTCGAAAGCAGCATCTGCGAAATCTGCCGCCATCGAAGTAGTGCTGTATGAAAAAGTTTCTGTTGGAAACGGAAGCCAGGCCAACAACCCTTGGTTGCAGGAATTGCCTGATCCGATTTCTAAAGTGACTTGGGACAACTACGCGATGATGAGTCCTGATCTGGCAAAGCAACTGATCGGCATCGATGTGGT
>JAURKN010000207.1 GCA_030831725.1 Ferruginibacter sp. | reverse complement strand
GAAATCATCTTCATGTTTGCTGATACCCGAATGTATGGTGAACTTTATCAACCAGGGCTTGAGCGGAGCAAGAATTGCTAGAAACACCGAAAAAAAAAGCGACAGGTACATTTTTTTTCGGTAAGGTCGAGCAATGTGAAGGATGCGCTTCAACAGGTTGACGTCAAATATCTTTTTGGCGGTAGTGGAATCGCTCATTTTCATAGGGTTAATCAGAGAGCGATTTACATCGATTCCATTTTCTTATTGTATGCCTTGATGAATATAGCACCCAAGTTTTTGTAGGGTGGTACGTAACTCTCCCAGCTTTCACGGATACTCTTGTTTTTGTCTTGCTGAAAAAGTTGAGTGAGGTTGTTCCACATGTCTCTCCATACTATTTTGTCGCTGTTGATCAGCGATTGATTGAGCGCATTGTGAATGGGACGGTTGATATCGCCTGCTCCAATTTCCTTGGTGGATATGATGTGTGCTTCAGGAGAACCTTCCAAAATTTTCTGAAGATTTTTATAGCCTCCACAAGAACCCAGCAATACGATTTTGGAATTCATGGGCATTCTGCTGATGGTGCCGGGCAACCAATAACTATGACCTCTGTGAATCACTATGGTGGGAAACCATTCATTCTCTTCCAAATAATCAATCAAATGTACCTGAGCGCTGTCATCCAGATTGGCATCATAATCAAGTGGTAGATTGGCAAAGATCCAAACGTTACCCTTTATAGACCTGATCTCCACCCATTCTTTCTTTTTTACAATTTTCCAGTCTTTTGTAGAGAAGGATTGTAAAAAAGGTTGGAAGAATGTTTTGCCATCCTCATCACCATAAAAGAAAACCTGCTGGATTATTCTGCCACTGTCATCAGTCACTCCTTTTTTCTCCAGTTCATAAATGGGAGGAATTCCCGCGATTCGAGTCAAATCAATCTTTTTTGAACTATCTGATGAAAGAAATATATTTTTCAAAAGACTATACACGAGCTCACCGTGCTCATTGTTGTCGTTGATGCTGTTTATTTCATTTTCTTCCACATATTCTAAAATACGTTTCTGCAGTTCTTTGCTGTTGATGCTGCTGTACGAATCTGCCACATCAGTGGCATCCTCCAAACTTCCCGACTTATCCAAGTTTGCCACAAATGCCTTCATCAATGCTTCCGAGCTTGTAGGAGGCATTTTTTTGAGGAAAGTGTCCAGCCTGTTGAAATTCGCGGTGATCTTGATGAATTTTTTAAAGTAATCAAAGCGAACCTGTAACAAGAGTGAATCACATCTTGGATTTGTTCCCAATCGTTGCAGCATTCTATTGAAACTGTGCTTGAAGCTCGAAGTGTAAATATCACTCTCTCCCATTACGATCATATAATAGATTTCGGCTGCGGTCAAAGAGTCGATCGACTTCATTCTTACATTGAGATTCGATTCGTCATGCAGGTTGTTGATGGGTGTGATAAAATGTCTTATGGCCCTGTCTTTCAACACTTCACGCAGTCCGTTCGCTCCGAACATGGCGATGGGCGTGTCTTTGGCTGGTGATGACATTCTTCTGAAATATTCAGTTTCCGTTTTTACAAGCAGTTTGTAATATCTAACGCTGTCAAAGTTCGACTCGCCGTCACCGACATATTTTTTAATGCCATCAACCGTTTTCTTTCCATGTATGATATCATCCAAAAAAGGAAAATACATCAGTGCGTTTTCTGTCTGACTCAACTTTGCGACAGTGATCACCAATGGATTTCTATTTTGATGAATGAGCTTTCCTTCGGGTGTGTTGATTGATTGCGCGTAAGAATATAGCTGCGCAGGATTGTACCTGCAAGCGATAACAATCAAGCTATCTGCAAAAGATTCTTTCACATAGGGCCTGATGGTGGAAAGAATGATATCAGGATGTAATGCGCAGTATTTGAAAAACACGAGTTTATCCGCTTCTTTAAATCCGGGATGGTCTGTAAAAGCCATGGTGTTGATGCGCGCTACGATATAGGATTTGTCTTTTATGAAGTCCGTCAAAGGAGTTCCGTTCTCCTGCGCTTTCACCATTAAAATGAAATTGTCTATGACAGCAGGAAATTCACTCGGTGCGATCTCTCTTTTTTTCCATGCTTGCCTGAACAATCTTAACTCCTGTTCGATGTATCCAAGAATTCTGATTTTATCGTTATTCTTATCAATTTTCTCATTGGTTTCAACCCATAATTGCAGTTCGTCGATTTTTCGAAAAAGGATGTCCGATATTCTGTAGTTTACTTCTTCGTTATTGCCGATGCGCATGAGGTTGTCCGATTTGCCATCCGCCTTGTCGCAAGCAAGTTGCTCCGCATTGATCTTATCATGAAAATATTGTCTGAACACCGGTATGGTAACTGTGTCCGAATATGCCGAGGCCAGCATTCGCAAGAAGATGAAAAGTACCAGCAGAATGGATTTCCTGAACATGAAACGAGTTAAAGTAAGTTAAATCTAATGCCCATGTGGGTTCTTACAAAATTAGAACAGATTCACTTAACAATTTAATAATACAATATAATCAAATTTATGGCAATTGGGCTGATGATGTTATGTTAAATTTGTGTGCATCCTCAATCAATGAAAAAAAAGATACTCATAGCCGACGACGAACAGGATATTTTGGAAATTCTCCAATTCAATCTGGAAGCAGAGGGATATCAGGTTGAAACAGCATCTAATGGCATCATGGCCATTGAAAAGGCGATATCTTTTTCTCCAGACCTCATTATCCTTGATGTGATGATGCCATTCAAAAACGGAATCGAAGTTTGTCATCATCTCAGAAATCTGCCAGCCTTCAAAAAAACGCTCATTATTTTTCTGACGGCTAAAAGCGATGATACCACTGAAGTGCTAGGACTAGAATCTGGCGGGGATGACTATTTATCCAAACCCATACGCACAAAGGTTCTTATGAGTAAGGTAAACTCTTTATTCAGAAGAATGCCGATTAGCGGCAACGAAAGCGATAATCTGTTTTTGGGTGATCTTGAAATCAACAGAACCACTTATTCCGTTGTTTATAAAGGTGAAGAGATCACATTGGCAAGAAAAGAATTTGAATTGCTGTCCCTGTTGGCATCCAATCCGAAAAAAGTTTTTCTGAGAACTGAAATTCTGAGTCAAATCTGGGGGACGGATGTGATAGTTGGTGACAGAACCATAGATGTGCATATACGCAAAATCAGACAGAAACTGAATCTCGACTGCATAAAAACCATCAAAGGAGTAGGATACAAGCTGGAACTATGAACTTCTGTTTTTACGTTTCTATCCCTAACTTCGTTTCTCAAGGATTCGAATGTTTCAAAAATATAACCTTACTCCGAAACAGCTCTCTTTCATTGCAGCTCTGCTTTTATCTATTCCTGTAGCAGCAGCATCCTCTTTTTTTCTAAAGGTTTGGTGGAATCCCATCCTTGTTTTCGGGTTAATGTTCATCTTGAACTTTGCTCTTATATCCTTCATCCTGAATCAATTTTTGCATCGGCAAATCAGGTTGATTTATAAAATGATTTCACAAACCAAGGCTACAAGAAGAGAGGAGTTTTATCATAAAACATTGTTGCCTGTGAAGAGTATGGATGAGGTTAGAAACGATGTTGAGGCATGGGCTGATCAGCGAAAAAAAGAAATGGAAACCTTACAACAAAATGAAACCTTCCGAAAAGAATTTCTGCAAAACCTAAGCCATGAGTTGAAAACCCCCATATTCTCCATACAAGGCTATGTGGATACCTTGCTCGGAGGAGCGATGGAGAATCCACAAATCAGTTTGAAATTTTTGCAAAACACAGAAAAAAACATAGAGCGTTTGGTGAATCTGGTGAGTGACTTGGACGAGATTTCCAAACTGGAAAGCGGTGAACTCAAACTCAATATTCAAAACTTTGTGATCCAGGATCTTTTACTCGAAGTATTCGATGCTCTGTTTTTAAAGGCAGGTGAAAAAAATATCGAAATGAGGATTAAAAAGGGTTGTGAAGCATCGCTGACCGTATCTGCTAACAAGGAAAAAATCAGACAGGTTTTGGTCAACATTGTTGAAAATGCGATAAAATACGGGAAGCAGAATGGTACTGTAGAGGCTGGATTTTATGTGACTGAAGAAAAGAATGTGCTTGTTGAAATCACGGATGACGGCTATGGAATCGCAGAAGAACATCGACTTAGAATATTTGAACGTTTTTATAGAACTGATGCAGCAAGAAGCAGAAAAATCGGAGGATCAGGATTGGGATTATCCATCTGCAAACACATTATAGAGGCACATAAGCAAGAGCTCAGGGTTCGCAGCACCATCGACATTGGAACCACATTCGGATTTGAACTTCCCCTTTCGAAATAATTATTGTTAATTCCTATTTCTAAAACAAAGAGTAGACAAATAAATAATCATAGTGGAAATGAAAAAGCTGCCTTATTCAGGCAGCTCGCAAAGATTTATAAAATTTCAATTACTCCGATTTATTCAGCGTGAATACGACTCTTCTGTTTTTCTGACGGCCTATCTCTGTAGCATTGCTATCGATAGGTCTGTCTTCTCCATAACCATTTGCTTTGATTCTTGATGAATCTATGGATTTAGAAATCAAATAGGCTTGGGCTTTTTCAGCACGAGCTGAAGATAGTTTCATATTGTCTTCCTTGCTACCGATATCATCAGTAAACGCTGAAATATCGATAGTAAGTTTAGGATAAGCCTTCATCATTTCAGCGATCTTATCCAACTCATTCATTGCTTCCTGACGCAATTCAGCTTTTGCGAAATCGAAAAGAATGTTATTGATTGAGACTGTATCTCCTTTTACGAGTCTGCCCATCTGCTCGATGGAAACGGAATCCGTAATGGTTGGAGGAAGTACAAGCTTACCTTCATCATCTTGAAACGCCAATGTGCTATTCACAAATTTTAAATTGCTATCAAGGAGAGCAGGATCGATTTTCTCTTTGAGGATGAAATTTTTGGTCAGTGATTTTGATTGTCCGTTCAACGTGAAATCAAGGGTGTCGGCTACAGTGTTGAATTTATCTGCAGCTCCTTTGACCACGTATTTTTTTCCGTATTCGATGCTCTTGGTAAAAGAACCGTCTTTCCCTTCGAGCGTGCTTGTGGAATCTTCCTGACCGAGAGGATGAATAGTGACCAACGCATTAGTAATTGTGTCTTTTGTTTTGGAGGAAACAACTGCCACATTCAGATTCACATAAGGAATAGCCTGTTGCCAAGGCTCAAGAGTCATTTTAAACAAATCAGATTTTCCTGATGCGTTGTTAGCGGAAGAAAAATAAGCATTCTTTCCGTTGGCTTCAACAGCAAAATAACCATCCCACAAAGTGCTGTTTATTTTCCCTCCTAAATTTACAGGGTCGCTCCATTTTGTCCAGGAATCATCGAGCCTGCGAGTCATCCAGATGTCGTAGTCTCCGTATCCACCTGGACGGTTACTTGAGAAATAAAGGGTTTTGTTATCTGCAGCAAGAAAAGGTGCGATATCATCATAGTCTTCCGTATTGACTATGTAATCCAATTTTTCTGGACGGGACCAATTTCCGTTCTCTGCCTTTTTGCTGATATAAATGTCATTTATGGGATTGTTCTTTTCTTCTGAGAAATAAAGGAACATAACATCACCATCAATATTCATCGACAATCCGCTGAATTGGTCCATGGCAAGCTGAGAATACCCATCCATGATTAACTTCACAGGAGTGGACCATCCGTCTTTTGTTTTTGTACAATACGAAAATCCTTTACCTACCTTATCGCCATCATAAGCGCCACGAATGAGTATACTGTCCCCATCGGCTGAAATCCAGAACACACCATTGTTTTTCAATCCATTGATTGGTGAAGGACAAGGTGATGCTTGTTTCCATTTTCCATTCTCATCTTTTTCTGAAAACCAAACATCTTGCGCTTTTTTGTCATTCTTATAATTCGCATTAGCAGGATTTCCTTCAACCACAAAAAACAATTTGGATCCATCAGCTGAAATTGTCGGCCTGATTTCTGCAAATGTGGCGTTGATTGTTGATCCGAGATTTTCTGGTTTCTCCTGTGCGTTGGAGTGTAAACAAATCAGAGCACCTATTAATACCGATATGGACTTGAGCATTGACATCGAAATTTTCATTTATGAGAGCAAGACAAGAAAAAAAGTTTCGTTTTAAACCGGATATTACCAGAAATTAAGTTTTTGATAAAAACGATTTGCTGGTTTTGTATTCCGTCCTGCTGTGACGATTACAGCCAATTCATTGCGTTTTGCATTGTATGCAGGGAAATTTCTTGAATTGAT
>JAURKN010000206.1 GCA_030831725.1 Ferruginibacter sp. | reverse complement strand
TTTGTGGACGACAATTTGTTGACAACACGGGAGATAAGGAGAAATCGCTCGATTCATGGCTCGTTCACGATTTGCGATTTGACATGAAGTTGATGAAAAAAAGAAAATTCAGCATGGATATGTTTACCCAAGTGAACAATATTCTTTCGGAAAAATATACTCCTAACGGATACACATACACGTATATATACGGCAACACGATAAACAAGGATAATTATTTTTACCCGATGTCGACCATTCATTTCCTGATCGGAGTGAATTTGGAACTTACAAAATGATTATCTGCCATAGAGGGACTCCCATCCCAGCATACCTCCTACCAGATTTTTTACCTGGCTGAATCCCATGGATTCCAGGAGCATAGCCGCCTGCATGCTGCGTTGTCCGCTTCGGCAGTAACATATCACTTCTTCGTTGCGAAGATGCTCAATGTCATCAATGGCCATTTGTTGAATTTGTCCCAGAGGCAATAAAATGCCGCCGATGTTGAAATCAGCATGTTCTTCGGGCTGTCTCACATCCACGAGATGGACGGTTATACCTGAATCCAATCTTTCTTTTATGATTTCTGCTTGTATGAGTTCCATGACATTAAGGTTTATTGATTAAGGTGTCAGATTCAGGATGCTTGGTAAGATCTGTAGTGAGCCATATGTCGAGCAGTTGACCTGATTGAATAAAGACAGGTTCTTTCACTTCGTTATATCTCGGAGGCAGCTGTTTCCATATGAAAGCCGCAGATGAATCTTTCACATCATCATCTGCCACAATAGCACCTATTATGATGCCATTTTCCTGCAGTACCATTTTTGCTTCTTCAAAAGTCAGACCAATCAGATCAGGAACTAAAATGGGTTCATCGTTCAAACCTGAACCTATCACCAAATCGACGGCACTTCCCCATGGTAGTTTCGCACCGGGTTTTATTCGACCACCATGAAAATTCTGTTCAATGACAGAACCTTTCATGAAATCCGGACGAAACACTGTATCTCCAAGTGTAAGATGGCTTCTTCTCATGATTTCCAATGCAAAATTCAGAGACTTACCTTCCAAAGCGGGCATGTCCACCATCGGAAGTGTTTTCCGATTTACAGTAAGCAAAACGGTTCTGTTGATTTTAACTGTACTCGAAGGATCAGGAATCTGCTTCAATACAATTCCCTTGCTGGCAGTATCTGTATAAACTGAATCCTGGATTTCCACCTCAAACCCTTTTTCCTCTAGCATTTTGATGGCGTCTTCTGTTTTTTTACCGACAACAGATGGCACTGTGAGGTATTGACCATGATTCGTGATATAACCCAGCAATTCCAGCAATCCAAAAATCAGGAATGCCGAAAGCAGAATGACAACCAGTAGGTTTACCCAAAAAGGACGATCTGTGATGAATCTGAAAAAAACGAAATGAATTTAAACATTGAAATTACGATAAACAAGAATCCAAAAGCATGGAGTAAAAAGATGTGAGTGTCATACCCGCAGCCCTTACCTGTTGTGGAATGATGCTCGCATCGCTTTGGCCGGGCACTGTATTGATCTCGAGCATGTATGGTTTCTGTTCCTTTTCCTCATAGATAAAATCGATTCTGACCACACCACTGCAATTGAAAGCCATGTATGCATTTATGGCACTCTGCCTTATCTTATCCGAAATGTCCTCGGACACTTTAGCCGGCGTCACTTCTTCACTTTCTCCAAGATATTTTGCCTCATAGTTGAAGAACGCTTGTTGGGTGATGATCTCCGTGATGGGCAAAGGAATGATTTCTCCTATGTGTTTGTAAACGCCAATGGTAAATTCTCTTCCTTCGACACACTCTTCCACCAAAACCTGATTATCTACCGCAAAAGCCTTGTCCAAAGCCGCTTCCAAGTCTTCCGCCACATTTACTTTGCTCATGCCCAAACTGCTTCCTCCATTGTTTGGCTTTACAAATAGTGGCAGTTTCAATTCAGCCAATATTGATGTGTAAGTAATTCTGCTGTGTTTGAATATGTGTAAGGATTTGGCTACTGCAATTCCAGAGAAAGCTGCTACTGCAACAGTGTATCTTTTATTGAAAGTTATCGCGGATGTAGTGGCATCACAGGATGTATAAGGAATCTCGATATCATCCAAATACCCTTGTAGTTTTCCATCTTCGCCAGGCGTACCATGTAATGCAATGAGAGCCGCATCAAAATTGATTTTATGCCCTTCGACGGAAATGGAAAAATCATTTTTGTCTACGTTTGATTTTTTCCCTTCCTCATCTACATAAAACCATCCATCTTTACAGATATCTATCCAAAAAGGTTCCCATCTTGAACGATCTAGATTGTCTTTGATGGTTTTGGCACTTTTGTATGAAATCACCGATTCTCCGGAATACCCCCCGGTAATCAATGCAATTCTTTTTTTATTCATGGATGGATCGGCTTTTTGACAAAGTAACAAAAAATATCAGGAGCATGAATTGTTAAATTAATATCATTGCCCTAGTCCCTCGTTTGAGCTGTGGATAAGCAACTTCCATTTGCCGTCGGTTTGCTTTCTCCAAGTACTGGTGTAGTTTCCGTATATCAATGTATCATACGTGCTGGGTTTCAGAATGTAGATGCCATAGGTGAAACCGAGTTCACCGGATTCTGCCACCTCTGCATATCTGGGATCCCAAGACATGGTATAATCCTGGTCGCTTTGCTGTATGAGATAATCAATGGCTTGTGCGCCTGCAACCGGCAAGATGCCGGGCCTGAGTAAAACACCATTGCTGTCGAGGTATTCTATAAAGGCGGATTTCATACCTTCTTTCTCACTGAGTGCTGAGAAGGCGCGATCTGCAGCCAAAAGAGCCAATTTATTGTCCGTTTTACGGGTTTGATCATCATTGGCATCTTCAGAACAAGAGATAAAAATGAAGCAGATAAAAAAGAAAAAAACGCCACGTCCCAATAAATATGGAGATGTTTTTTTCATAAATCAAACCTTTGAATTACGATTCCTTTTGGAATGAATCAGAGATGGAGCTTTTCTTTTTTCTGCATGAGTTCGTCTACGGTCTCTCTGTACATCTCGTCTGGTACACAACAGTCTACCGGACATACTGCAGCACACTGAGGTTCTTCGTGAAAACCTTGGCACTCCGTGCATTTGTTTGGAGTGATGTAATAGGTATCATTGCTGAAGGGAGACAAACGTTGATCTGCATCCACATTTTTACCATCCATGAGCTGGTATCCCCCTTTCACAGAAGTACCGTCAGAAATTGCCCATTCTACTCCACCTTCGTAAATGGCGTTATTCGGACACTCGGGCTCACAAGCGCCACAATTGATACACTCGTCTGTTATTTTAATGGCCATAGCTTAATTTTACCCGAAATTAGACCAACGACATGAATTTGCAAAATCGGATAAAATGCATGAGCTTGCTCAAGTCCTACTTGATCGGTGATGCTCCTGCTTGGATGGAAACAAAAATCAAGGCAGAGCAAAAGAATCCTTGGTTTACGCAGGATTTCATAAATAGATCAATTTCAGCGATCACTGAGGATTTT
>JAURKN010000205.1 GCA_030831725.1 Ferruginibacter sp. | reverse complement strand
ACAAATGATGCATCGCACCTCCGATTTCAAACATAACGGCTTCGGTTACACGACCATAATAACCTCCGATATTCACATCGGTATAGCTTCCTTCGCCAACTTTTTTTGCAGTGTCGTCGTTGCTGTATTTATATGGGTATCTGAATCCTCCTCCTGAGATTTCCTTATCATAAAATTTACCTCTGTTTTCATCCAAAGACCCATTCGCCTGAGCAACCTGCAATCCTACGCCCCAAATTCGGTTGTTTTTGTTATAAAAATGACGTGCAATCGAAAGGGTCACAAAGTTACCTTTGATTGGAGATGTAGAATGACCATAACTGTAATAATTAAGTCCCACGCCCCAGTATCCTGCGAATTTCTGTCCGTTCTGTAATTTGTCTTTGCCTTCTTTACCATTTGATTTTGCAGGATCTTCAGCTGCATCATCACCACTGCTCCTGTATTTACCCAGTTTGATGTCAACGCTTGCATTGAAATGATTCATGGTAAGATCATGTTTAGATCTAATTGCAGGAGTCTCCTGAACATATAAAGTTGCTGTTTGCCAACTGTTAAGAACAGAGCCGCGTACTTTTCCATCAAAACGACCTGTGAGTGAGGGATTGAATTGAGTAGGTGCAGACCAAAGTTGTGAAAAGCGGGCATTTTGAGCACCTGCATGGATACTGAGTATCGCGAAGAAAATGATGAAAAGAGACTTTAGTTTCATGATTGGGGTTTTGACTATCTTTTAATTTTGAATGGTATATTGATTGAATGATTTTTTTCCTTTTGTGTAACTGATCATTTTCTGATTTCCAGGTACCGTTTGATATTCAGGAAGGAGATCCTTGATGACTTCTCTATATAGTTCAGGCTTATGATGTCCGTTAAGCTTGTTCAGTTTATTGATGATTTTTTCAGCTTCTGAAAAGTCCACTTTATTCTCTGTGCTGATCATGATTTTCTCATGATGGGTGTCTTTCATTTTCTCATCTTTGGTGAAGACCTCTTCATAGAGTTTTTCACCCGGACGTTGACCGATGAAATTAATTTTGATATCGACATCTGGAATAAAACCTGCGAGTCTGATCATGTTTCTTGCCAAGTCTACAATTTTCACAGGTTCGCCCATATCGAATACAAAAACCTCACCTCCTTCAGCCATTACAGAAGCTTCGAGTACCAATTGGCAAGCCTCCGCTATGGTCATGAAATAACGGATCATTTCAGGATGGGTAACGGTGACAGGACCACCGGAAGAAATTTGTTTTTTGAAGAGAGGCACTACGGAGCCGTTTGATCCCAATACATTTCCGAATCTAGTTGCTACAAAACAGGTATTACTATCTGTAGAAGCATAGGCCTGAACGATAATCTCTGCCAATCTTTTGGAAGCACCCATAACACTGGTCGGATTAACGGCTTTGTCTGATGAGATGAATACAAATTTTCCCACCTCATAATGTATGGCAAGCTTCACAAGAGACAAAGTGCCAAACACATTGGTCTGTATGGCTTCCCATGGATGTTGCTCCATGAGTGGCACATGCTTGTATGCGGCTGCGTGATAAAGAAAATCGGGTTTATATGCCTCAAATACTTTCTCCATCATCTCTTCATTTCGGATATCGGTCAAAACGAAATGGTATTGGGCATCAGGATGTTTTCTTTTCAATTCTTGTTCTAGATCGTAGAGTGCGCTTTCGGAAAAATCGACACAAACGATGAGCATGGCGTGATGTTCGGATAGCTTTCTTACAATTTCGCTTCCTATGGAACCTGCCGCACCGGTGACCATAATGGTCTTGTTTTTCAATTCGGTTGCGACATGCTCATCATACAACTCGATGGGTTTTCGATTCATGAGATCGTTGATCTCTATGGAAGCCAACTGCTCAAATTTAAACTGACTGTTCAGCAAAGTCTGAACGGATGAAATTTCTTTCATCCTGAGGTTATATGGCAGAATATCTTCCAAAAACTTGGCTTTCCTTTCGGGTGAAATCGAATTGTTTGCGATTATCACATCGGTCACTCCATATTTGATGATGGTATCTTTTAGATTTGAAGAAGCATCCATCACTTTGATTCCCCCTATGAAGCGTCCGATTTTCTTTGTGTCATCATCTAGAAATGCGACAACGGTATATTCATCCCGATATTGAGTGACAATGCTTTTTTTCAGAAAAACACCTAGTTCTCCCGCTCCGTAGATCATCAGTTTTTTGGCGTTGGTTTTCTTTGCGGACTTATTATAATGGAAATACAAATAGCTGATGATGAATCTGCTGCCAATGATGTAGATGGAAGTAATGAAAAAGCTGATGATGAATACTTCGGGTTTCAACTGATGCTTGATCGGAAACAAAACCCCTGCACCAATACTGAAAGTATGGATGAGCAATAGGATAAAAATGAGATTCAAATAATCTTTACTGTTGAAAAAACGAATCACTTTTTTATTGATGCCAAAAACGATCCATCCAATGATTCCAGCTGACACATGAATCAAAGAACGATATAAGATGGTGTGAATTGGGAAATCGGTAATGGACAAGATTCGATATGTGGCAAACAAAGCGGATAGCAACCCGAACAGAATCAGGACCTGATCGCCAATCAGTACGAACTGAGAAGGCCTGATCAATGCTTTGTTTTTATATTTCATCATAAGATTCATGCTTTGGTCAAGTTGGATAACACTTGTTTTATTTCATCTATGACCATTTCCAAAGTTTCTTTACTCATGTTTGAACCGCTTGGCAAACAAATACCGGTTTTGTACAACTTATCGGATGCGCCGTTCAAAAAAGAACGGCAAGAATCAAAAACAGGCTGCTGGTGCAGAGGCTTCCAAAGAGCTCTGGTTTCGATGTTCTTGGTTTCAAGGGCTTGCCTCATCGCTTCGACCGCATCATTCACAAAAACCTCCTCATCCAAAATCATTGTCGTCAGCCATCTATTGGAAAAAAAACCAACCGGCTCTTCCAGAAAGGAAATGCCTTTGATATCCGACAGTTTGTTTTTATAGGTTTCGAAATGAGATCTTCTTACTTCAATCCTATCCGCCAAAACTTCCATTTGTCCTCTTCCAATTCCAGCACATATATTGCTCATCCTGTAATTGTAACCGATTTGATGATGCAAATAATACGGAACCGGTTCTTTCGCCTGAGCGGATATGTGACGGGCAAATTTCAAAGACCCTTCATCATTACTGACCAATGCGCCTCCTCCACTTGTGGTGATGATCTTATTTCCATTGAAGCTCAAGATGGAAATTTTTCCCATAGCTCCACAATTTCTATCGTTGTATCTGCTACCTAAAGCTTCAGCGGCATCTTCTATTACAGGAACACCATAAGCCGATGCGATGTCTAAAATCTCATCCATCTTAGCGGGCATTCCATATAGATGAACCACAATGATGGCCTTTACTTTCTTCCCCTTGTCTTTCATCTCCTGAAGTGCCATTCTCAGCAATTCGGGATCCATGTTCCAGGTATCCATTTCGCTGTCTATGAAAACTGGTTCGGCACCGCAGTATGTTATCGGGAATGCGGAAGCGGCAAAAGTGAAACTCTGACACAACACCACATCATCCTTTTGAACATCCAATGCCAAAAGAGCAAGATGGAGTGCGGCAGTGCCTGAGCTTAATGAAACTGCACCTTTCAACCCCAAATATTCCGAAAGTTGTTTTTCAAATATATCAACATTCGGACCAAGAGGGGCTACCCAATTCGTTTGAAATGCCTCCTCCACATACTTTTTTTCCTGTTCACCCATATGAGGTGAAGACAACCAGATTCTGGACACCCTAAGCTGTTTGTTGTACCGAATGAAATTTTTTTCATTCAGGACTTGTGAAATAATGCCAATATTGTGTTAAAGATACGTTTTTCTTAGATGTTGTTGAAAGAAACTTGACATTAATTAATAATGAATTAAGATTGGATATAGTCAAATCAGGGTGAAAAACGGAAGATTGACAGATTTTCTTCGAAATAATCATTGCTCCCCCCGAAACGGCTCCATTGTAGCATTCCCATCCTGGTTTATGCCTTCTGAGCGAAAAACGCGTCCGAGCGTGAGAAAAATGATCTTACAATCGAGCCAAAAGCTTTGATTATTCACATACCAAACATCCAGCTCGAATTTTTTAGTCCAGGATATGGCATTTCTGCCATTTACCTGAGCCCATCCAGTAATTCCGGGCTTTACCAAGTGTCGTTTTTGCTGCTCTTCGCTGTATAAAGGCATGTATTCCGTTAATAAAGGACGAGGACCTACCAAACTCATATCTCCTTTCAACACATTGACCAATTGTGGAATTTCATCCAACGAACTTCTTCTCAGCCATTTTCCAAACGAAGTCAATCGTTCCGCATCAGACAATAACTGTCCATTCTTGTCCCTGGCGTCGGTCATGCTTTTGAATTTGAGCAAATGAAACACCCGCCCATTTCTACCCACTCTTTTCTGGACAAAAAAAACAGTCCTATGACCTGTAATGAAAAGAAGCACAATCAAAACAAAAATCAATGGCAAAAGCAAAACAAGTGCAAAAAAGGCCGCTAAACAATCTAGGAGGTTTTTTATAAAATGGGAATAAAACATTGTAGTATGTTTAATTTCTATGTATCCTTTTTCGATATTCTTCAAGCAATAGACCCCACAAGGTTTCCTGATTGTAGTGCGTTCTGATTTTTTGCCTGATTTTTTCTGTCATCTGCGATTTGACGTCGGGGTTGTTCCTTGCAAAAAACATGGCATCTGTGAGCGCTTTTGAAGATTTCGGCTCTACAAGCATTCCGTTCAAACCATCTTCAACAATTTCGTTGCAACCATTGATGTTTGAAAGAATAAGCATACAGTCAAGTGCAGCGGCCTGAAGGGGCACATTCGGAAAACCCTCTCTATAGCTTGGGAAAGTCAGTACATCTGAAGCAAGTAAAAAAGGCCTGACATCTTGTTGATAGTCCCACCAAATGATGTTTTCGTGTTCATGAATCATCCTCATGTCTTTTTCATCTAATGGGTCAAGGTTCGTTTCCATATTTCCAACCAGCCAGAGTTGGTCATTCGGATATTGGGCAACAACCTGATCAAACGCGATCAAAAGTTCTGCTATTCCTTTGTCTTTGACCACCCTTCCCACAAAAACCCAAATCCATCCTCCCGATTTAAGTCTTGATTTCACTTTAAGCGCTTCCCCTTCGGCTTTGATTATATCATTGGGTGAAAAAAAATTCAAATTTATGCCATTGCTGGAGCCGTGTCCTAGCACACTCATTTTATTTTTCGCTATGCCATGCTCTTTTAGGAACGCCATCTGTTTTTTTGAATTCGGAAAAACAGCATGAGCTGGAAAAGCGGTGCATTTTTCAACTGCGATCAGTAGCTTTTTCAATAATCCACTTGATTCAACCCATGGAAGACCGGCAATGGTGTGAAGCCGAACTGGAACACGTGCAAAATATGCAGCCCACATGCCTATGAGTCCCGCTTTGGGTGTATGGGTATGTACGATATCAGGATTTATTTTTTTAAGAATCCGTGTGAGCTTGATCAGAGAAATCAAATCTTGCAGCGGTGTGATTTTTCGTGTAAGCTTAGTCGTTATATGCTCACATCCTTCCTGTTCAACCAACGCGTCAACCTCCGGACCATCATCACTAATCATGATGACTTCAAACCCATTCGATTTCATGAATTTCATCTGTCCTTTCAACAACACTTTCAATGAAATCGGAACCGTTGTGATTCTAACCAAAACGGGAGATTCTTTTTTTGCATTTGTCATCTGGCGCGAATTAACTTTTCGGTTGTTTCTCCCATGGTCAGACTTTCGAAGCCATAATCGGCTTCCAGTTTTTTAAAATGTTCTAGCATCACTCTGATTTCAGACAAACACTCTTCGGGATGATTTCCAAGATTTTCGGGATGCCACCAAATATGATAATACCCACCCAATTGGGCAGCTTCGGTCATTTCGTTCAGTATCCTTCGCATTTTTAGCTTGTTCAACAATGGGAATCGAGGTTTCCATGGCCTGTAGAGTCTTGCTGCAGGCAATTGGATGGGAAGTTCATCAGCTCGGATCTCATTCAAAAAAACCATTTTATATGGCTGAAATTTCAAGTATGCATCACCTGTTCTGAAAATTCTTTTTAACAGACTCGAATCGGCTGAGGATGTCCAATACCAAATATCGGGATTGGATCTTACAGAGGTGATCCCAAGCTCGTGACAAATGGACAAGTAGTCTTTATTGAACTGGTTTCTGGGAAATACCAAAGACTTAATCTCAGTGCCTTCTGCTTTTGCAAGCTTACAAGCAGTGATCAAATCTTCTCTGAATTGTGCAGCTGTTTGTCCTTTCTCCAAACAAAAATAGTGCGCATAGGTATGTGTACCGATTTCTTGAAAAGGGGTAGATTTTATACGTTGAATCAGTTCAGGAGCAAAATGGAACGGGTCTTCTTCAGAAAAAAAACCGTGTTTGTTGACCCATTTATAAGCGGAAACATCATGATTTTCAAAAGCAGGTATGAGACTGGGCTTGTTTTTTTTCCACTCATCCACGTTTCGGTTATATAACATACCCACAGTTGCCCATGTTACATGAATTCCGTAGGATTCAAAAAGTGATAGCAATTTTGGTATGGTATTTCTTGTATTGATAAAATACCTTTTCTCCTTTTCGCTTAGCTTCTGCATATGCTCAAAGCACCCCCAGTGAAGCTCGAAATCTAATGATATGGAGAATATTCCCTGGGTTTTCATGATTGGTTTTTTGCTATTGCGTTACGTTTCTTTTTGTGGCGAAAGGAAGGGATATCGCCTTGCAATATAAAATAAAAAAGAATGGCATCAATTGAGCTTTCTGTCTCAATGCGATACCCAAATTACCGGTTACTTGAGATAGGATGAAAGATCCGAGTAAAAAAATGAAGAGTTGAATTCGAAATAAGCCATTCCATCCAGACCATCTCCTTACAGCACCTCGTATGATGGCAAATGCCATAATCAAACAAATCAGATTTTCAAAAGAGGCAAGTATCCCGAGGGCTCCAAGCCCATCGAAGAACAACGGCCTGAACCAAAAGGTAAACATTTTAAAAAAGAAATTATAATTGTTGATGTCGATACCTGAAGAAGCTTTTGTGAGCTCCATCGTTCTATGTGAAAGCGAAGAAGAGCTTGTGATGTCAAGCGACTCTGTATCGGTAAATTTAAGTACATCACCACTCACATAAACAAACAAAACTGTGGCGATAACAATCAACGACCATTTTACATAACCCTTTAATCCTCCGTTGGTTAATAGCAATCCCAGCATAGAGGCGATAACGATAGCCAAAAGGATATGAGGGCGAATCATATAAATCAGGAATGCACCTAGAATGGTAATAAGAATACGTCTGTTGATTCTACTCAGGCCAAAAGCAAAAAGCCCAATTCCAAATGTGATAGCGCTTCCTTTTCCTAGCGAGGATGTCCAAAAATGAACATTGGGCAAAAGAAAAACCAGCTCTAATGGTGACAAATTATTCCATGTTGCAGGCAATTGGATATTTTCAACTGCTGCCAGATAAAATGCTACGATAGCAAGATAGCCAAAGTAGGAGAAAACAAGCATGACAGCGTAATAAGACAAGCCCAGAATTTGCACAAAAGGATAGGCCAGAAAACCGATGAATTTGGTTCCGGTGTAAAAAAAGACCATTGCATTCTCAGCATAATAGGTCTTATTGTAATAATTCACCGAATCGCTTCGAGAGGAAGCACTATACAACAAATAGGCGATTGTAAGCAAAAAATGAACACTAAAAAGAAGCCACAAATAAGACTCTGAACGTGCCGGATAATTACTCACGAACAGCTTGACCAAATATGAATTGATCAACAGAATCAGCAATATGACGAGTGCGACATCCATGTTAAAATAATTCCATCGTCCCCAATGAAGGCGACCAAGATTCGAATTGTTTGAATGAAGTTAGCGATTCATCCGATAGTGGCCTAAGTGTAGTTAATGGCCCTTTACTGAATGGCCCAAATAATCCCAATGGATTTTTTGATCCAGCATCAAAATGAAAAATTCCGGAGCAGGTCACCATGGCAGGACGAATTTTCCTTATGATTTTCTTTTTTGCATGCATTAGTTCAATAAGGTGTTCTTCCTGCTCCACCCATGTTTCACAGATTCTGAGTTCCGTGAAATTGAATACTTTTTTTAGGCGGAAAATGATGCCGAATTTTCCGGGTTCAATCAAAGCGCCATATGTGGCAACAGGACAATCAGCATATCTCCAAGACAAGTAATCCTTATTCAATGGAGTACGATAAATGTTACTGTTATTTTTTAGTTGCCAATCCATACTCAATTTTCCCAATTCTTTTTGTATGTCAAAAAGTTGAAGTGCTGCCTGTTGCTTTT
>JAURKN010000204.1 GCA_030831725.1 Ferruginibacter sp. | reverse complement strand
CTTTTTCGCTGCGATTGTACATGCCATTGTGGAAGTGACATCACCAACAACAAGAACAAGATCGGGTCGATGGGTCATCAACTCCTCTTCGAATTTCACCAAGATGGCAGCGGTTTGTGTAGCTTGTGATCCACCGCCACAAGCAAGATTGGCATGCGGCTCGGGAATTTCGAGCTGTTCAAAAAAATCACCACTCATGGCCTTGTCGAAATGCTGACCGGTATGAACCAGTCTGTAATCTATGGAAACGCCGTTCATCTTGTTTTTTAAAATCGACTTGATGATGGGTGCGATTTTCATGAAATTCGGTCTGGCACCTGCGACTATGGTAATGTTTATCATGATCTTCTTTTGTTTTTTTCATCGAACTCCTGAATCAATGAAATGGTTTGAGCGATATTTTGTTTGGAAGAAGCACCAAAAAGAATGGAATCAACATTTGGCAATTCGCAAACATATTCAATAGCCTCTCTTGCAGGAATGGCCCCTCCTCCGAGTACTTGCATGGCGATAGCCCTTACTTCTTTTTCTTTCAGTGTTTTTTCATACAACTCTTTTCCGCCCGACATCCTGAACCCTGCTTTGTTCATTGAAGCGCATATGATCGGATTTCGTATGCCAGTGCTTTCGAGTGTTTCCAAAAGCAGTGGCAGATTCATGGTGATATAGCCTGGTTCGGCATTGTATTTTTTTATCACATAATCATGGTAGGCTTTTAAAATATCTTTCATGCCCAATCCAAGCAAGAGGTCGGTAACCACATTTTGCAAGAATATGACAGGTGTATTGATGTTTTTGAACATTTTCATCTCCGCATCAATCAGCAGTTCCATGATAGACAAGTAATCTTTGGATAACACAGCCATCCCACCTTTAAATAAAGAGCCAAAGAAGTTTCCGGGTACATATTGTTTGATGGTGTCTACAATACCTAGTTCCGTAACCGCATTGGCATATTTGTGCGCATAGGGCATACAAGGGTATATGGAAAACGACTTGTACTTTTCAGGTTCTTTTCTGATCATGTCACAGATATTGTAGATCCTGTCGTGTGTGGTGCACATGAAAGTTTCTGCGCCAAGATCTCTGGCAATATCAATCGTATCGAGAATGGATTTGTCTTCTTTGAATCGTATGGATTGTGCTCGAGACTTCTCGTCTGAGATATGATTCACCGCAAAAAACTGATTGTCTCCGTATAATATTCTGTTCATTGTTAAGAGTTGGCTTTGTTTTTAATGAGAGATATGACCTTGTCTGTTTGCCATGCGCTGGCAAAACTATTCTTGCCATTTTTTATATCTCCTTTTATCGCAGCAATGAAGTAGTCGATTTGAGCGCTATATTCTTCACCTCTGAGATAAAAATCAACACCTGGCGTTAGGTCTGTGACATAGCGCGTATTCCAACCTTTGGAGTATCCGTCAGGACATTTGTCTGTTTTGAAATAGATTTTCAATTCGGAGGCGTCTGAAATGATTTTTCCCTCACTGCCCATGATGGTTATACCAGTCGACATTTTTCGATACGTCTCTTCACTCCAGTTTACAGACAACACACCAGATATCCGGTTTTCAGTTTCAAGTAGCGCATATACCGCATCATCTACCTGATTCGAATAAATCGATTTCAGCATGCTGCCATGAACTTTATTGACAGGTGCAACCAGGTAATTGATGAGATCTATGACATGAGATGCGTAATCCATGAGGCAGCCGCCACCTTCTTTGGGATCAGAGCGCCATGTTTCTTTGGCTTTTCTGATCACTACGGGGCCGTATGCTTCTCCATGAAAATGTTGAATATCTCCCAGATGTCCCTTCGAGACTAGTCTTTTTACTTCTTCAAAAGTGCCGATGAATTTATTGTGGTAACCAACCTGATTGATTTTATTTTTCTCTTTTGCAAGAGTCATCAGTTTTTCACCTTCCTCCGCTGTTATGCAAAATGGTTTTTCTACAAACACATGCAGGTCTTTCTGTAGCATTTCTTCAACCATGGACGCATGGTATTTTGTAGGTACGGAAATAAAAACCGCGTCTGGCTTGGTTTCATTCAGCATCTTTTTATAATCGGTGAAAGCAGGGAATGGGCTGTATTTTTCCAGCACATCGGTCACCAGTTTTGAAGTGTCGGCCACGCCAACCACTTTCACATCCGGATGAGCTCCAAGTATGGACAAATGAGATATTCCCATTTTTCCTGCACCAATCAGGGCGACTTTGATCATATTTTTTTGTTTTTTTCTATTTGTTCAATGAATAGTTGATATGCTTGCCTGCCTTTATCCATCAACTCCGTAGCAGGCTTCCCGGTTTTTATTTTGGAAATGTAATCATCTGTTTCTTTCGCAGACAGCTTCGGTTCGTGGCTCATCAATCCGGATTTCAACAGGTAACAATCTACGTCGAGCAGCTCATCCTGATATACAGAAATGGTGGGAATACCCAAAATGGCAAGTTCTCTCGTCATCGAACCTCCGGCTCCGATAAACAGTGTACAGTTTTCGGCAATTTCCGAAAAGGAAATTGGTTTTTCAGGAACCACTATACCAGAGAATTTTGGTTGTTTGTAGTGATTGGACTGATCTTGGTTTCTGGGCAATACAATCACCTTGTATCTGTGTTGGATTTCGGCCAATGTTTCATCTAAAAAATTCTCGCCACCTTTGTAATACTGCGCTGTCTGAGGCTCAGGCCTAACATAAATACGAATGTCTTGCTGTTCTTTCAGACTTCTGTTTTTGTGTATGGTTTCTCCCATCGACCACAGATAAATTCCTTCTTTAACACCGGGATAGCTGATGATCTTTTTTCTCGATGCTCCTGCTTTAACCACTTTTTCAACATCCAGATTTTCAGGAATCATAACCGTAGTTGCAAAAATAAAAGCGGGTTTGTTGCCCATCGCATGCTCATTGTCGTTGGTATAAATGGATGGAATGCCAAGCAGTTTCGCAACCACAGGTGAGTGGAATGAGCTTTGAGACACAGCGATATCAATTTGCTTGTCTTTTAGAAAATTTCGAAGTTGCCATACACGAATAGGGTATCCGAATATTTTTTTATAAATGTTCTTTCCATAGTGGTCTCCGATAATGGTATGTTTCAATCCCCTTTGGTCGAGCAATTCAACGGTGTTGGCCAAAGGGCGCGATGTGATAATCACTTCGTGTCCACGTGATTCCAATTCACGAATCATGTCGTGAAACATATTGATATGGGGAGAGTTTGAGAGATCGAACCAGATTTTCATGCTTGAACCGTTTTAGGATTGAAACAATCACTACCATTGGTAGTGTAATCCAGATATTTCACAAAGGTCAGCAACATCCATGCCTGTGACCAGCGCATGTAAGGTATTTTGGAACGATATCGTTTTCCGATCTGGTAATAAAAATAACCTTTTTTATCTTTCATGTTATCGATGGTCCATGACAAAACTTTGTCCAACAGTTCACGGTGCTGATCTGTTTTTCCTAATTTTTCAAGGGTGATCATCAGTTGTGCTGGTGCATGGATATCAATCGGATAGGTACTGTTGTTGTAATATTTGGCGATGCCTTT
>JAURKN010000203.1 GCA_030831725.1 Ferruginibacter sp. | reverse complement strand
ATTAGAGGATAAGTTATTTTATGTCAAATTTGATTTCTGGCGCCTTCTCTGTTCCTTCGTCTGCTTTGTAATAAGGCTTGGCTCCAAAACCAAAGATTCCTGCAAGTATGTTACCCGGAAATCTTTTTACTTTGAGGTTGTAGGTTTCAATAGCTTTGTTATAATCTTGTCTTGCAACGTTGATTCTATTTTCTGTTCCTTCTATTTGTGTTTGGAAATCAGCAAATTGCTTGGTGGTTTTTAATTCAGGATAGCTTTCTGCAATAGCCATCAATCTGCTGAAAGAACCTTGTAAGTTGGATTGCGCTTTTTGATAAGCCTCCAACGAAGCGGGATCGTTTATGTCTACTTTTAATTGAGTCGCTTTGGATCTTGCCTCTATGACTTCCTTCAATGTTGATTTTTCGAATTTTGCAGACCCTTCAATGGTTTTTATGATGCTGTTATACAAATCAGTTCTACGCTGATAATTTGTTTCTACATTGCTCCATACTTTTTGAAGCCCTTGGTCAGAAGATACCAATCCGTTGTAACCATTGCATGACCAAAAGCCAACTAAAAGAAAGATGACGGCGATTACAATCAGTGCGATTTTAGATTTACTCATGATGAATTATTTTCTGCAAAGCTAAGATAATAATGAACGGAAGAAATGTTAAAGAAGATTCGATAGCCAAGAAAAAGACATTTTGAATTAAGTTCCTCGTTTTGCTTACCTTCAAAAAATGAGTGTACCTAAACAAACCGCTTTAAAAATTGCATTGAAACCTGTGCATCTCTGGGGATTAGCTGTAGGGCTTGTTATTTCTGGCGAATATTTTGGATGGAATTTTGGATGGGATAAGGCTGGGACGATTGGCTTTCTGATTTCGACAATATTGGCAACCATTTTATACATCACCTTTGTTTTCAGCTTCACTGAATTGACTGCCGCCATACCACACGCCGGCGGCCCTTTTGCATATGCCGAAAAAGCCTTTGGGCCGATTGGAGGCTTCATCGCCGGCTACGCAACATTAGTAGAGTTTGTATTGGCTCCACCTGCAATTGCTTTCGCATTGGGCAGTTATGTTCATTTTTTGTATGATGGCATTCCGGTGATACACACCGCTTTGGCGAGCTATTTGGTTTTTACCATCATCAATTGGATTGGAATTAAAGAAAGCGCCAATTTCAATTTGGTCATCACATTATTGGCTATTGCTGAGTTGTTAATCTTCATTTTTTTGGTTTCTCCTCATTTTACATTTTCTAATTTTACACATGATGGAATGCCAAATGGCATCAGTGGCATCTTTGCTGCTTTACCTTTTGCGATATGGTTTTTTCTGGGCATAGAGGGTGTGGCCATGGTTTCAGAAGAGGTGATTGATCCGGAAAAAAATATTCCCAAAGGGTATCTATGGGGCATCGGAACCTTGGTGTTCCTAGCTTTAGCGGTGATGATTTTTTCCGGCGGTGTCGGCAACTGGAGATTGTTGAGCAAGATAGACTATCCATTGCCTGAAGCCATTGCCATGATTCTAGGCAAAAACCATCGTCTCACCGGATTTTTCGCCGGGATAGGATTACTCGGACTGATTGCCTCATTTCACAGTTTGATTACTGGTTATTCCAGGCAGATATTCGCTTTGTCGCGTTCCAACTATTTACCTCCCGCATTCAGCAATATTCATCCCCGATTTAAAACACCATATTGGGCATTGGTTGGCGGAGGAGCTGTAGGCGTTTTTTCTTTATTTACCAGTACTACCGATAAAGTAATCATCATTTCAGCATTGGGGGCAATTGTAATGTACATCATCAGTATGTTCAGTTTGCTCAAGTTGAAAAAAAACCGACAGATCGCAAGTAGTTTTAAAACGCCTTTCTATCCTTGGTTTCCGATTATTTGTTTGATATTATGCTTCATCGCATTGTCGGCCATCGTATATTACAACCCAGTATTAAGTTTGATTTTTTTAATCGGATTTAGCATCCTCTTTATAATTTTCATTGGTTTTGGAAAACACAAAAAAGTAACTGTCCATAAAACTGAAACCCTTTACCATTAAGGCAACATAATCATGTACAGAAGCACATCCGGACATATCAATTATACTTTTAAAGATTTGAAAACCCTCATGGCAAAAGCCACCCCTTTTCGAAGTGGGGATGCTTTGGCTGGACTTGTTGCCGATTCGCATCAAGAAAGAGTGGCTGCTCAAATATGTCTGGCCAATTTACCGTTGTCTGTTTTTCTGCAGGAAATGTTGATTCCCTATGAAACAGATGAAATCACTCAACTTATTTTTGATACTCATGATCAGAAAAGCTTTTCCCAGATCAGCAGTTTTACAGTTGGTGAGTTTCGCGATTGGTTGTTGAGCGAACAAACCGATCAAGCGGTTATTGATATGATCAGACCGGGACTTACTCCTGAAATGATAGCGGCTGTTTCTAAAATCATGCGAAATCAAGATTTGATTTTGGTAGCCTCAAAAATAGAAATCGTAACCCGATTCAGAAACACCATTGGACTCAAAGGTCGTTTCTCTACCCGATTGCAGCCGAATCATCCAACTGATGATTTAAAAGGTATTGCCGCATCCATTATCGACGGGCTATTCTATGGCAATGGCGATGCGGTGATTGGCATCAACCCAGCCAAAGACGACATACAAAATACAGCTGCCATATTGAATATGCTTAATGAGCTGATCTCCAGGTTTTCTATTCCTACACAATCCTCGGTGCTTTGTCATTTAACCACTACCCTTCAACTCATAGAAAAAAAAGCTCCGGTCGACTTGATTTTCCAATCCATTGGCGGTACACAAAAAACCAATGATAGTTTTGGGATTAATCTAAAGATGTTACAAGAAGCATATGATGCAGGATTATCCATACAGCGCGGTACTGTAGGACAAAATTTCATGTATTTTGAAACAGGCCAGGGTTCTTCACTTTCTGCAAATGCCCATTCAGGTGTCGATCAACAAACCTGTGAAGCCAGGGCTTATGCGGTAGCCCGTAAATTCAATCCGATGTTGGTTAATTCGGTCGTTGGTTTTATAGGGCCTGAATATTTATATGATGGTAAACAAATAACCCGAGCAGCATTGGAAGATCATTTCTGTGGTAAAATGATGGGATTGCCCATGGGAATGGATATTTGTTACACCAACCATGCTGAGGCTGATGCCAACGACATGGACAATTTGTTAGTACTGATGGGTGCTGCGGGATGCAATTTTATCATGGGTGTTCCAGGAACAGACGACATCATGCTCAATTACCAGTCCACTTCTTTTCATGATGCGATGTTTGTGAGAAAAATGTTCCACCTCAAGCCAGCCCCGGAATTTGAAAACTGGCTAATGGATAATGGATGGATGGATGAAAAAGGCATTATGCAATTACCAAACACGGCACACCCTATGCTCCAATATCTTCAATCATGATAGAAAAAAAAATATCAAAAGATGCTTGGGAAATATTACGTCAGTATACTGATGCAAGAATAGCATTAGGAAGAACCGGATCATCATTATCTACTCAAAATATATTATCCCTCAATGAGGCTCATGCCCAGGCAAGAGACAGTATTTACAAACATTTTGATAAAAATTCCATCGAGCAATCTTTACTTCAACTTCATCATGAAGTATTTCTGCTTAACAGTAAAGTAAGAGATAAAAAAGAGTTTTTATTGCGGCCGGATTTAGGAAGAAGACTATGCGATGATAGCATAACAGTCATTCAGAAAGCGAACATCAAAAAAGCGTTTGATGTTTGCATCAGCGTCTCTGATGGACTATCGGCAACTGCCGTGAACTCACATGCCATTCCTTTTATCGGACACTTATTGAAAAAACTGATTGATGCAAATTTGAGCATTGCACCAATATGCCTTATTGAAAATGGCAGAGTTGCCATAAGTGACGAAATTGGTTCCTTACTCAAGGCAAAAGTATCTATCATATTAATTGGGGAAAGACCAGGGCTCAGCTCATCCGACAGTATGGGCGTTTATCTTACATATCATCCCAAGGTTGGAAATACAGATGAACAAAGAAACTGTGTTTCGAACATTCGTTTGGGAGGCATGCCATTTGAAGAAGCGGCAAGAGAAATTTTCATACTTACAGCAGCATCTATACGATTAAATATGGGTGGTACTCTTTTAAAAAATAGCCTTTCAATTACTGACAATCAATAACCGCCCTTTGCACCTCCGGTTAGTTCTATGGGATGCCAGGTTGTTTTTGTTTCCTGAAAATCCAGAATGAGATAAGGACTTTCCGGTAATGAAGAGATCCAATCAAGTTTCTCATATTTTCTCATCCTTTTTACATTCAAAGCAGCAAGTTCGCTCAGATTTTTCCACTGAGAAGCATCACTTCCACAATATGCCATGGCATTCACATCCATATGATTTGCCAGGTGTGGCAATAATTCCTTATGAGAACCTGTAATGATATTGACAACCCCTCCCGGCAGGTCTGAACTGTTCAAAACCTCAGCCAGTGTAATGGCACACAAGGGCTTTTTTTCAGAAGCCAAAATCACGCAAGTATTTCCACCGGCTATAACAGGTGCCAACATAGAAACCAGACCAATCAGCCCATTTTCTTCGGGAGCGGAAATGGTAACCACTCCCATCGGTTCAGGTACTGAAAAGTTGATATGTGGTGAAGCTACCGGATTTACTGAACTAAAAACAGCATGATATTTATCGCACCATCCGCTGAAATATATCAATCGGTCAACAGCAGTTTGAACCTCTTTGGAAGCTTGCTGTGAGCTCAAACCCTGCATCATCAATTCTTCTTCGAACTGTACCTTTCTACCTTCAAGCATTTCTGCCATACGGTAAAGAATCTGTCCACGATTGAAAGCGGCTCTCTCACTCCAACCGGCAAATGCTTTTCTGGCAGCAACTATAGCCTCACGAATATCTTTTCTGGACGACAAACACATATTGGCTATCGCATTTCCTTTTTTATCATACACAGGATAATATCGTCCTGACTCTGTTCTTGGAAATTGTCCTCCGATATATATTTTATACGTTTTGAGTACGTTCAATCTTGTATTTGTTGCCATTTGATTTTATAATTGATGATTCGGAATGATGATTTAGGATTCGGGATTTGGGATTGATGATTTGGGATTTGGGATTGATGATTTACATAATGAATACTCTTGTTTACAAATCTTTCAAAACAAACACATCTCATATATTCAGATACGCTTCGAGTCCTTGTATACCTCCTTCTCTTCCAAATCCACTTTCCTTATATCCTCCAAATGGAGAAACAGGATCGAATTTGTTGTAGGTATTGGACCAAACAACTCCTGCCCTAAGTTTAGTAGACATGTTGAACATTTTCGATCCTTTGTCTGTCCATACGCCAGCAGATAAACCAAATGCGGTGTTGTTTGCTTTAGCAATCACTTCTTCTGTTGTTCTGAACGTTTGAATCGCCAGAACCGGACCAAATATTTCTTCTTGTACGATTCGATTGGATTGTGCCACATGCGTAAACAATGTGGGCTTGCAGAAAAATCCTTTTTTAGGAATGCTGCAAGATGATTGATAAATATCCGCGCCTTCGCTGATCCCCAATTTGATGTAATTGTTTATGGTTTCGAGTTGTTGTTTAGAATTGATGGCGCCAATATCGGTGTTCTTGTCCAACGGATCGCCGACGATCAGGGGTTCCAT